>JAFPMR010000080.1 GCA_017411235.1 Bacilli bacterium
AATATTAGAGTAAAATCTGATAAATTTAGTCCAAATATTGATTTTTATTTAGCACCATCACAAGATATACCAGAAGTAACAAATGATAATGAATTTTGGTTTGATGTATTTAGATTACTTATAACAAATTATGATGTAGTATTCTTTGATAGTGGTATAGATTATCTTGGAAAAGCTCCTATTAGTAAATTATATAATATTGCAGATAAAATTATTATTACTTGCAACCCATCAATTAACTCAGTTAAATCAGTAATTAAGCAATTTAAGACATTATCTGGACAAAGACAGAATAATGTATTTAAGCCTGCAGATAATATTCTTGAAAAAGTTAATGTTGTTTTAACAAGAGTTTATGATGATGATGAAATAAATGATATTGTTATTAAAACAATCATACCTTTTGCACCAGTTATTATTAAATTTGGTAACATTGATGATATGATTAGTCAAATTCAATGGTATCAAAGATGGTATCTTATTGATGAAAGTAAAGATATTACTGATGCACTTGAAATTATTACTAATATGGAGGAAACATAATATGAATCAAATAATATTAGATGGATGTATTCAAAAAGATACTAAATTATATGATGAAATTGCTAATTTCAATATAAGTGCTATCACGGGAAGTTTTTTAGGACAAAATAATCAAATTAAAAAAAGATTTACTTATTTAAAGGTTATTTTTCCACATCCAATTACTCCTGAATTAGAAAATTTATTACAACCAAAAAGTATGGTTAGAATATATGGTAAAATTGATAGTGAGCAATATCATACAATTAGTCATAAGAATGTATATAATAAAATAATCTGTGCAGAAAAAATTGTAAGAATTAGATGGGATAATACTATTCAAGATTATGTGGAGGTAATTTAATAATGAAGAAAAAAGATAATAAAAATAAAAGTTCACCACCTAATAAACGTGGACTTAATAAGGCTCGTAAATTTGAAGAAGAATTACCAGAAATAGCAACAAAATATGGTATTCGTGTATCTAATCCTTATGGTTATTATCCAGAAGATGTTGATAAAGTAATTACTAAATTAGAAGCAGAAGCTAATAATTTATCTAAAGATAATAAAGAATTAAGAGATAAAGTTGGAACACAAGAAAAAGAAATTAATTCTTTACGAGCAACTGTTACAGAATTAAAATTACAAATGTCTGTAATGCAAATTCCAGATGTATCTCCATTAGAAAGTGCTGCTATGTTAGGTAGAATGGAAACTATTACTGGAAATTATGAAGAAATGCCAGTAAATCCAATTCCTCAACCTAATAGAAATATTGATACATCTAATATTAAAACTGTGGGTGGTAAAAAGAAGAATAATACTACATCTGTAGTTAGTACTGAAAATACCAATGATACTCCACATAAAAAATTTAAACTTACAAAAAAACAATAAGGAGGTAATTTATGCAAGGAGATAATGCGTTAGATAGATTATTAAATAGTGTAAATAATAATGATTCTACAAATTATTCTGTAGAAGAACAAATTAAAAGTGCTACATCTAGTGATAATGCTGATGAAATATTAGAAGGAATGTCAGCAGAATCTAAAGATGCCTTATTTAAAGCAACAGAGATAAAATTAGATGATACAGCAGCACCACAAGAAAATACTTCTAATTTTGCTCAAAATGATACTAATAATACTCAAAATGAGCCAAATTTAGCTCAAAATGATGAAAATTCATCAAATTATGCACTATTTAATAGTATAGAAGAAAAAGAAACAGAAAAAGAAACAGAAGTAAAAGTAGAGAAACCAAAGCGAAAAGCTGGTCGACCTAAGAAATCTGAAAATACTAATACTAATCAATTTGTACCAACTGTTCAAGATAATCAACATTCTGATAATTATAATCCTATAATGAATCAGTTAGTAAAAGATTTAATTGATAATTTAAGGAAAGATAAGTATAAGATTAACAGATTTGATAATCAAACAATGGAAATTATTTATCAATACATATATGAAAAATTTTAAAAAGGAGGATGATAATTATGTTAGAAATAATTTCAAGGTTATTACCATTTGGTGTTGTATTTGCTGCTAATGACCCTAGTGGTCCTGGTATTATGGCTACAGTTATTGGTTGGGTAGCTGGACTTGGTGGTGGTATTGTAGCCATTTTCCTTGTAGTGTCATTAGTAAAAGACGGTATTGGTTTTGCAAAGGGTGATGGTAATTCATCTATTTGGAAAATCGTTGGTAAGGCATTATTCTTAATCCTTATTATTGGTCTTATTTATCTTGCTACAAATTATGATAATTTAGGTAAGAAAGCATCTAGTGTAGCTGATAAAGGTATTACACAGGTAGAAAGTGAATCTAATACTATATTAAATGGTGGCGGTACAGGTACAGGTACTGCTCTGGCAGCGGC
>JAFPMR010000081.1 GCA_017411235.1 Bacilli bacterium
AATATCATATACATTATCTACATAATCTTTAGATAACGCAAAGACAAAGAATGGTATAAAAAGAAGAATTAAAAATATTATCTTCTTTCTCATAGAACATTATTCTCCTTTAAAAAACTAACAATCTCTTCATAAGTCTTCTCACCTATAAGACGATTCTCTCCATAAATAATAACTGGTAATTTATCACCTACGTTATATTCCATAACTTCTTCTTCATCGAAATCATAATCTAACATTTTAATTTCAATACTACTGTATTCTTCTTGTAACTTCTTTAAATTCTTTTTCAAAATCAAACAAGAAGGACACCATACAGCACTTACAACAATTATTTCTTTCATAATGCACCTCACAAAAACTATTATATCTATATATAAATAATAAAAAATAACTTTTAAGTTGAAATAACTAAACTATAGGTTGAATTAAATATCTTTAGAATAATATTCAACTTCTATCTCAGTTCCATCGGGATAAGTCTCAATACCTTCTTTTACTTTTGTAGTAAAACCAAACTTAGTATAAATAGCTTTATTCTTAACTTCAGAAGGTTCTACACCTAAAGTAACTCTTTTATATCCCCTTTTTTTTAAATCGTTTATCATATATTTAAATAATCTACTAAAATAACCTTTTCCTTGATATTCATCTATTGTTCTAAAAGCAGTTAAATAAGCAGTTTCATCATCAACTAAACCTTCACCATTTTGAACAATATCAGGAGTAAGTGATGCCGTTGCTTCACAAATAATCTTATTATCTAAATATCCATAATATGGTATTTGAGCACCATACTTCATGCACTTAATTGCTTTTTCTTTCCAGATAATCCAATTATCTTTATCATCGGCATGATCTATTTCATAATCCCATTTGATATTCATATCTTTTAAAGTTGCTATCTTACAAATGTAATTATTCATAATAATCACCATAAAAATTATAACACAAAAAAAACAAGCTTTTAATAGCTTGTTTATTCTAATACTTAATTATGCTTTCATCAGCTACTATACTATTATAGAACTCTAATGAATCATTCCAACTAGCATAATCTGGATCATCTCTATGATCTACTAGATTATACTTTTCTCCTAAGTATTTACCCATATAATGAGATACTTTCTTAGCTCCATAGTAATTAACATGATCACCAACATCTTTTGTATCAGTAACCCAGTCGATATCAATCTCTGAAACTAGATTTGTATCAACATAATTAATTCCTAAATATTTAGCTAAATCTCGAATAGTATTGTATTTAGAATACCACCAGTTCTTAATTTGTGGAGCTGTATAGAACATTAATTCAATATCATTCTTTTTACAAACATCATATATCTTTCTTATATAGTATTCATCATCTTTAGGAAGAGCTTCTCTTTTATCCTTCTTAAACATATAAACTGGTTTAGATTCTTTATATGGTTGAGAATAACGAATAAAGTAATAACCTTTTAAATCATTTCTATTAGTATAATTAACATCTGCATAGAAATCATTCCAGTTTAATGTCTTCCATCTATCATGATATTTAATAAATGGAATATGTCTTTCTAAGAAACTAATTATTTTTAAATCATTTTTTAACTTTCTATAGAAAGTATTTGTTTCTAATACAACAACTTTAGGATGTTGAGTCTCTAAAGCCAATAATAGATAATTGTAAGATTGATAAATCTTTTGAGCATTAGAACCCATAACATAACTTGTATAACCATACTCAGACCATATTTCCATTGGTGAAAAAGAAGTATAAGACTCACTATCACCAATAACTAATACATCAATAGTATTCTTAGGTTCACTTAAAATACCATTAGGTCTAAACTCAGGCATTCCTGCTTCTTTAGTATTATCTTTAGGAATAAATACTATAGATAATAAATTAATAATAACCAATAGTATAAATATAAATAATACAGGTTTAATAATATTCTCAAATCGTTTCATGGAGCACCCCACTAAAATTAGCATAAATCGGATCTATAGGAATATAAGCTCCTCCATATGCACCAAATATTAATAAATATAGAACAACTGCATAGTAAATAATCCATCTAAGAACGATTGGTCTACTTGCAATCTTTTCTCTAATATTAATACCCTTTTCTCTAATAATACTTACAACAAGAACAATTATTAATGTAACACCTACAATAATAAAGTCTCCAATAGTCATACCTAATTTAAATAACTTAGTATGTTTAAAACTAAATGCTGTAAATATCTTACCAAACATCTTTAAACCTATTCCTAGAGTTTCTGCTCTAAAGAATAATTCACCAAAGACAACTAAGATAGCAGTTTTAACCATTTGAAAAAACTGATATGGCTTACATTGTCTATTAATATGTAATTTTTCACATAACTTAATAACATAAGGTTCAATAATATTCTCAATCAGAATAATAACAAAATGATACATTCCAAAGAAAATAAATGACCAAGCAGCACCATGCCATAAACCATTACAACTCCATACACAGAATAATGCAACAGCACCTGCTAGTAATGGTCCAAAGTGATTGCCCAAATACTTTCTACCAAATGTCGTTAATTTACGCATTGGTTTAGAAAGTGATACTGGATAGAAAATATAATCTTTAAACCATGTACCAAGTGTAATATGCCATCTATGCCAGAATTCATTAATAGATTTAGAGAAGAATGGTTGTTTAAAGTTCTCAGGCATTTGTACATCAAAGATTTCTGCTGAACCAATAACAACATCCATAGTTCCACTAAATTCCATATATAACTGAATTGTATAGAATATAGCTGCTACTAAGATTGTTCCACCATTATAATTCATATAATTAGTAAATACATCTTTAATTAAAACATTTAATCTATCTGCAATAACAATCTTCTTTAATAAACCCCAAAGAATTCTTTGTGATCCAAAAGTTAAATTATGATAAGTAATTGGTCTTCCTTCCCATAATCTTTCAGCTGTATCACTATATCTAACGATAGGTCCTTCCATAATTTGTGGAAAGAATGCCATCCATAATGCTAATCTACCTAAATTAGTATCTGCTTTAATCTTATCATTATAAATATCTGCCATATATGAAACAGCTTGTAATGAATAGAAAGATATACCAATAGGAATTAACATCTTTGGTATTTCAAACTGAACAGTTGAATTCCAAATTTTTAATAAACTATTTATATTTTCTAAAAAGAAAGGTGTGTATTTAAGATATACTAAACAACCAATATGAACTAATATTGCAAGTTTTAATACTCTTCTTTCCTTCTTCTTATACTTTTCTTTAACTTCTTTCTTATTTTCCTTTTCAGTTTCCTTTAAAACTTCATCTCTCTCTTGTTTAATATTATTCATCCATAGACCAAAATGGTGAATAGAAAAAGTTGAAGCTATTAGATAAAGTAATAACTTATTACTAATCATCCAAAAAAAAGCATAGCTTAGGAAGATTAACATCTTAGGCTTATGCTTTTTAGGTGTAATCCCATACAAAAGTACTGCAATTGGCAATAATATCAAGAAGTATTCCGGACTACAATAGGACATACTATTCTTCCTCCTGTAGTTTTGTAATTAATTCATAAATTTTCTTTGCTGAATTAAAATTACTAGGAATGATTTCAACTGTAGGAATAACTACATCAAATTCATCTTCTATTTCAGCTACTAGAGATAAAATAGTTAATGAATCTAAATGGTGATCATCAATTAATGTCTCACAAGTTTTGTAATCTACTTCTGGTTGAAGTTCTTCCAAAATCTCAATTAACTTTTCCATTTAATTACTCTCCTTTATAATTTGGTGTATTTAATACATGAGTTGGTAAACTATCTCTTACCAAATCACATTTAATACCTTTTTTCATAATAACTTTAGGTAAATCTCTACTTAAGAATAATGATATTCCTTCACTCATACAATAAGCACCAGTATTCTTAAATATAAATACATCTCCTATAGCTAAATCTGGAACATTCAAGTCCTTAACAATTATATCATTAATTGTACATAAAGAGCCACATAAATTCCATTTTTCTTCCTTAGAGAAATCTCTTTCTGGAATTATATCAAAATGTGGATGCTTCATAGCCATCGTTTGACCATAATAAACGATGTGATTCATTCCACCATCTAAGATAGCAAAATTACCTACTTTATTAGTCTTTTTATCAACTACACTAGTTACATAAGATCCACAACTAGAAGCGATACTTCTACCTATTTCTAATGTAATCTTATACTTAGAACTAATAGTTTTAATTATTTCATTAAATTCCTTAAAGAAATTAACTTCATCAAATTCATCACTTTGGAAATAGTAAACTGGAAAACCAGTTCCGAATTCAATTTCTTCTATTTTAATACCATGTTTATCTTCTAAGCCATCAACAAATTCTTTCAAGTATTCTACTTCTTTAGTTAATCTCTTAGTTGAATGCTTTTGTGTACCAGAAAAATACTCAATACCATTAATAGTAATATACTCATACTTTTCATGTTTAGCAATAATACTATCAACTTCTTCTTCATTCATTCCAAATTGATTACCACTAGTTAAACGAAGTAAAACATGAATATGTCTCTTTAATTTCTTAGATAGTTTTTCTAATAATTCAAATTGTTCTACTGATTCAGCAGTATAAATACCCATATCTTCATGATTAGTCATCATTTCTTCGATTACTTCTGGAGTTTTATAAACACCAGAAATAACTAATTTATTCATAGGTACATTTAATTTCTTACATACTTCATATTCTCCAGGAGAACATACTTCAAATCTATCTACATAAGGATTAGCTTCACCTATGATAAAAGTATTAGCTTTAACAGCATAACATAAATCTAAATTCTTATTTAAACTCTTACGTAAATATTTTAATCTATTCTGTAATTCATCAATATCGAATAAATAAAATGGAGTCCCAAACTTCTTAACTAATTTACTATAATCAGTCATTCTTCTTCACCACCAATGACATTAATTCTTTTCTATCAATCTTACCATTCTTAGTAAGTGGCATTTCTTCAACTTGTTTTAAAATACCAGGTATCATATAAACAGGTAATGTTTCTTTTAAAGAACTATGTAATTCAGCCTTATCCATAGTACCAACATAGAAACCATATAGCTTTTGTTTTTCTTCATCAAATAAGCAGCAAGCTCTTTCTATGCCTTCTACTTTCATCATCGCTTTTTCAATCTCTTCTAATTCTATACGATGACCATTATATTTAATTTGGAAATCTTTTCTTCCTTGGAATACTAACTCATTTTGTTCATTATACATTCCAAGATCCCCAGTTCTATAAATCAATTCAATATAATTTTTGTTTAGAGGATTTTGAACAAAATGTTTATCTGTTTCTTCTTTATTATTAAAGTATCCTAAAGCTAAACAAGTTCCGCTTACACATATTTCACCTTTAACATTAGGTTCAGTAATTAACTTATCATTATCATCTAATAAGAATACTCTTTCATTTTCAAAAGCTTCTCCTATAGGAATATATTTATCATATTCTCTATTTCTATCAATAACATGATAAGTACAATTACATGTTATTTCTGTAGGTCCATAAACATTAACAAATGTAGCTTTTGGTAAAGCTTCCATCCATTTATTTAAATGTTTAATAGGCATTACTTCTCCACTAAACAATATTTTATTAACAGTTTTTGGTACACGGTAATCTAAACCATGGAAAGTACTAATTAAACATAATGCAGATACTGCCCATACCAT
>JAFPMR010000008.1 GCA_017411235.1 Bacilli bacterium
ACACTATAAAGTGTCCATTATTTTTCTTCACTATATTTTTCTTCTAAATACTTTTTTAAATTAATAGCAACATCACTAGGTACTACAGATTCTAACTCCTCTAAAGAAGCTTGTTGCATTTTTAGAACACTACCAAACTTCTTAATTAAGGCTTTCTTTCTAGAAGAACCAATTCCTTCTATATCATCTAGAATACTTCCAATACTTCCCTTACTTCTAAGTTGACGATGATAATTAATAGTAAATCTATGAACTTCATCTTGCATTCTCGTTAAATAATGGAAGACATTACTAGTTCTATCTAAAGGAATAACTGAAAGATCACTATTTAATAAATCATTAGTACGGTGTTTATCATTCTTCTTTAAACCAACTACTTTAATATTTAAATGAAATAAATTCATTATTTCCATAGCAGCTCTAATTTGATTTTCTCCACCATCAACAATAATTAAATCCGGTAAACTAGTTCTATCAACTAAAGCTCTCTGATATCTTCTATAAAGAATTTCTTTCATCGTATTATAGTCATCATTAACATCAACAGAAACCTTATACTTACGATATTCATTCTTAGCAGGTTTACCATCAATATAAACTACCATACCAGAAACAGCATAACTACCAAATAGGTTTGAGTTATCAAATACATCAATTCTATCTAGTACATCCATATCTAATAATTCTCTTAATTCTTCATTAGCATTAACTGTACGAGCTTCATCATGTTGAATCTCTTCAAACTTATTCTTTAAATTCAATTTAGCATTGTCATAAGCCATTTTAACAATGCCTTTCTTAGTTCCTTTTTGTGGAGCTAATATATTAGTTTCTACTAAACTAGCTATATTATCTCTATTTAATTCTTCAGGTATTAAGATTTCTTTCGGAATTTCATTACGCATATAGAATTGTGCAATATAGTTTTCTACTTCATCTTCAATATCTAAATTTAAAGGATAAATAACATTCTTGTGATTTAATAACTTACCATTACGAATAAATAGTATTTCAATAGAAATATAACCATTGTCTACATAATAAGCAATAACATCTCTATTAACAAAATCATGTAATTCAACCTTTTGCTTAGATAATACAATGTCAATGTATTCTAATTCCTTCTTTAAATCTAAAGCCATTTCAAAGTTTAATGCTTCACTATATCCATTAATCTTTTCCATTATCTTATTTCTTAAAACATCATCATTTCCTCTTAAGAAAGATAAGATTTCATCTTCCATAGCTTGAACTTTATCTTTATCAATAGTATTAACACAATAACCTAAACATTCACCTATATGGTAATAAAGACACAGTTCTTTAGGATTACCTTCACATTTCTTTAAAGGATATAATCTATTAATTAAATTAACTATTCTTCTAGCAGCGTAAGCATTAGGATAAGGTCCAAATAGCATCTTATTATCTCTCTTACGTATATTTAGATATCTACTTATCTTAAGCCTTGGATAAGGCTTAGAAATATACTCTATATATGGATAACTCTTATCATCCATCAGCATAATATTATATTTAGGTTTAAACTCTTTAATTAGATTAATTTCTATAATAAAAGCTTCTAATTCAGAAGATGCAACCACATATTGAAAATCATCTATTAAAGAAACCATCTTAGCAGTCTTACCAGTATGTTCTCTATTAAAATAAGAATGTAACCTCTTATTTAAATCTTTAGCTTTACCTACATAAATAATAACTCCGTTTTTATCCTTCATTTGATAAGAACCAGGTTTATGAGGAACTAAAGATAACTTTTCTTTAAATCTCATCTTTCTTCCCCATTTCTACCAAATGATTAAATAATCCTATACATCCTTTATTAATTTCTTCATAAGCTACATCAAAATCGTCAGTATACCAAGGATCATCTATATCTTTTAAACTATCAGTATATTCTAAAATTAAATGTATTTTATTATCAACATCTTCGCCAATTATGTTGATTAAATCTCTTTTGTTTCTTTCTTCAAAAACAATAATTAAATCATACTTATCATAATCACTTTTTTTAAATTGACGAGCAACATGCCTTTCAACTGGAACATTCATTTCCTCCAACTTCTTCTTAGCTTTAGGATAAATGTCATTTCCTAACTCTTCCATACTAGTTGCCATACTTTCACATGAGATTAAATATCTTTTACTATTTTTATAAACTAAATCTTTAAGAATCATTTCTGCCATTGGACTTCTACATATATTTCCATAACAAACAAATAATACATTAAACATCGATATCACCTCACATCAAACATAATTATATATAAAATAAAAAGAAAAAACTAGAATAAACTAGTTTTTCTTTTTTAATAAAGTATTTTCCTTTTCTTGTAAATACATTAATTCTTCAAGTACCTCAGGTGGGAGTGTATCTTTGCCATTCTTATTATTAATTAACAATTTAGTCAAGAAATCACGATATTCTTGATCATCAGAATACTTTTTAATAATTTCTAAACTTTGATTAATAATATCGGCTTTATCATTTTTCATTACATCTTCACTCCTTTACCTAAGTTATTAATAAACTCTTCAATTCTTTCAAGAGCAACCATACGACGAGAACAAATCTTATCTAGTATCTCTTCTGCTTTATATTTATCAAGTGACATAGCATAAGATCTAAACATTTCTTTATAGTCATCATCGCTAATGCTTCTTGCTTTCTCTATTGTATCTGTAACAACACTAAAGTCAAGCGTTATCTCTCCTTTACGATACCTCTCAAATAGAAGCTGATAAATAGGAACTCTACCTGAACCATTAGGAATAAATGAGAAATCAGGATTTAAGGAACGAGAATCATTCATAAATCTGAAACTTTGTTCCTTATCAATTCCTCGAATATTACCATCAGTATCAATAACAAAGTTACCATAATAGCAATCGAAATTACATAACAAGAAATCAATAACATATTCTCTTAAAAGACCATTCTTGATATTTTCATCAAGTTCTCCTCCAGTACGTACCCAACTTTCGAATTCTTGTGTTTTCTCTTTATTAACATTAATTAGGTCTTGTTTAGATAAAGCAATACAATTAGCTCTAATAACATCAACTTCTACTGTTGTATCAGGGCTTAAAATACTTTGTAACTTAGAAGAAGCGCCTTGAATCTCAGCTCTAAAGTCTTGTCTTCTAAATGTTCCCTTCTCTACAGCTGGTTTAACTAAATAAGATTTCTCATCTTCATCTAAACGATACATTAAACCAGATTCTCCCATTTCTGCATTATTAAGAACCCTAATAGTTTCCCTATCCATACCACATAAAGCAATTAAAGATTGACGATATAAAGTAATTCTTGTAATTTCCTTTTGTACATCCTTTAAAGAATTCTCTAATCTATTAACTGTTCTAATAATCTTAGTCATATATTGGAAGAATTGAATACTTGTAATTCTTCCATTTTGATAAGCATCTTTAGCAGTATCAAAACAGAAACTAATATTTTGAATTAAATCTCCAGTATTACAATCAATTCCATTTAAAATAATTGGTTCAATTAAATCAATATCTAATGTTGCTTGATAAGCATCTTTATTTTTTTGGAAATCCTGAGCTTTCTTAGTACTATAAGCAGGCATATTGAATCTAATAATAGGAATATCCTTACCAGTATACTCACTAAAGAATTTAGCAGCTCTTATTTGTTCAGGAGTTGGTTCTGGACCAGTACAAGCTATAGCACAAGGAATCATTCCTTCTCTAAATAAAGCAACTTCATTATAAGAACATGAATGATAATTACTACTTTGAATTAAGCCATCAACATCAGAGAATGCATTATTATTAGCAGTAGGTTCAAGTCTATAACCACCATGTTCAACATATAAATCTCTACCATACATAAATAGCATTGCTTCATCAGGTAATGTGTTAAATAAATAAACAACTCCACCATTATCATTACAATGTAAGAACCAGAATCCTTTATCTGAGAAACAAGAAGTAGATAAAGTCGAAGCTCCCTCTAGCTTAAACCATAATGAAGGATCATCCATAAGCATTTGCGCAAAGCCGCTATTAGAAGAATCATAACTATATAATCTATGAGCTAAGAATCTAAATCGTTCAGAATCCATATCAATTATAGTTACACCATACTTATTATTAGGATCATCTTTATCTAATCGCGGACTCTCTAATTCTTCAGTATTAGTTAAATATAGATTAAATTGTAAATTGTAAATATTTCTTATTTTTTCAATTATTTTTTGGAAATCCATAGAATAATCTATATCTTTAGCTTCATCATCTAAATGAACCTTCATAATATCTTTAATTTCTTCAATATTATCAGAATAGATAATTTGCTTTATTAATAAAATTAATTTAACTTCATCTTTTGTATAGAATAAGTCCTTCTTTAACTTTTGATACTCTTCTACGCCCATCTTTTCTTTTATTTGTTTTCTAACAAATAATAATTTATCAAAATTACCTAATTGGAATTGATCATAAACTCTCTGTAAGCCAGCAAAATCAAATCCAAATAATTGACTAATATAGTTTTTAATTTGATTAATATCACTAGCATTTAAGATATCATCTGTTTTCTTTCTTGTAATCTCAGAATAATTTTTTAGTTGAGCAAAAGTATTAATCTGATAATAATTAGAATTCTTAATTACTTTAGAAAGATTAATACATTCAGTAGTAGTCATTTCTTCTTTATGATTTAAAACATCTATAATTAGATTTCTAAATTTATCAAAATCTCTAAATGCATAATGAACTAATTTATCATCATTTTCTAAAATATGTTTTTCTATTAAGAAATTATAATAATTAGTAGTTAAATCAACATTACCTTTCTTTAACTCATCAATTAATTTTTCAGCTGCTGGAGTATTATACTTAATAAAATCTCTAGAAACAGCTACTCCAAAAGCAGGATAAATATATTTACATAAATCATAACTAAATACAGGATTCTTTTGCATTGTATTAATTTTACCTGTAGAGTTTATAATCTCACGAGCATATTTAAATATAACTCCTACTTCATCTCCAAATAAAGAATAATCAAAACCATCACCTAATGATAAGAACTTTTTAAATAAATTATTATCTGATGATATATAAGGAATAGCTTTTTTAAGAATACTAATTAATTTATCACTAAGACCCTGACTAATTAAAGAACCATTTTCGAGTAACAAAGAAGTAATTTTTTTAATAAATTCTTCAGAATCTCCTACTTCCAATTCTCCACTACCAGCAATTTCAATAAGAACACTAGCATCCAAAATATCATAATTAAATGAAGCTTTATCACTAACTAGTTTAAAATTGCTAAGTGTTTGTAACTCTATTGGCAAATATGCAAAAGCATTATTATTAAGTGGAGCAATAAATTCATATAATTCTTGAGTAATATAAGGTTTAACAATGCTTTCAGTAAATAAAACTGGGAATACTCGAACAGCAGCATCAACAATTTTAGCAAAACCAGGAATATCATTAGGAATATAGAATAAAGCATTAGAATTAATCAAAGCATAAGCTAAACAAATATCATAATCTCTTTTAAAATCATCAGAAATATATTGATAAACTAAACCATAATCAACGTTCATCAATTTAATAATTAATGATTTTGAAGTAAGTATTTCAGGATAAGCAACAAACGCTATAGGATATTCATCTAAATTAGCAATCAAAAATGCCCTAACAGCAGGATTGTCCTTATTAATATAACGAATATTATTACTATTTATCTTTAAGGATTGCCCAAGAATATCTATATCATCTTTAAATTCACTTGAAAGATAAGAATAAACATCTTCGCCATAACCAATAAGTTCCAAAATGACTTTCTTATCGTCTAATACACCAGGAACTTGTCTATAAAGATCGTGATTAGTTTTTAACAATCCTTTACTTATTCTAATAACTTCAGGATCATTTCTATCTACAAAAGAAATTAAATTTATCGGATCAGAAGCAAAATACTTAGCTGCCATTCTTTCAATAAACTTATAAATTGGACGATCATACCCATACCCATAGGCATTAAATAAATCTCGTAAATGATTTAAAGCAGCAACTATATTCTTAACTTTTTCAAAATAAGGTTCTAATTCATCAATGTTTTCTTCAGTAATCTTATTCTTCCTAATATATAATGCTAAACAGAAAATTTCTTTATCATTAGAATAACCAAATATCTTATCAAGTCCAATTAAACCATATTCATCTAACAAAGGTCTATATTCTTCTTTAGCGTCATCAAAAGAATAATAATTCTTAGTAGCTTGGAAATAAAACTCAACAGAATCTATATTTATTAAAGCCTCTATATAAGGTTTAAAAGTCTTATAGAATTGTTCAGGAGTAAATAATGAATAAGTA
>JAFPMR010000082.1 GCA_017411235.1 Bacilli bacterium
AAATAAAGAAGCCTATTTAAGACAGTTATATGAAGTAGACCAGGATATTTTAGCTTTTACTTATGCTAAAGGTAAGTATGAAGAAAAGCTGTTTAAAGCTAAAATGGATAATGCTAAATCTAATGTAATCCAAGGTTTTAAAACTTATAAAGTACGTAATGAAAGAGCTATTATGTATGCTAAAGAATATAAGAAACAGCTAAATATTCAGTATCAAAAGTATTTAGAAGATTGGAAGAAAGATTTAATAGGAGTAAATAATGAAGATAATGCAACCTGTTAGTATTATGGAATCAGAATGGTTCAGATATTATCAATTATATAATTCATTATTAAAATGGGCTGAACAAGGATTAACAGTAAAAAATTTTAAAGATGATATGACACAATTTTTTAAAAATATAGAACCAATTAAAAAAGAGTGTAAATATGATTATCTTGAACAACGTATTCTTTATGCTACATTCCTAGAAATGTGTGATAAATCATTAATACCTGATGATACACAACTAACTGAAATAGTTAATTATATCAAAATACTAGTAGATAACACTTTAGATGAAATTATGAGTTGGAGTGAAGAGAAATGAAATTAGACTCAAGAATTAAAGATATTTCAAAAATATTATTACGTAATGAAACAGATGAAGCTAAAAAATACATAGGAACAAAATGTTATTTTGGTCACGATTTAGTAGATTTTATAGATATAGATAATGAATGTTTTTTAGGTACTTTAATAAATGTTGATATTTCAGATGACATAGAACCCTATGAAGGAAAAATAAAAAGACCAGATATGGAACCTTATTTTTCTTATTTATTACCTGCTAAATTTGTAGAAGAAGAAAAACCAAAAAAAGATAAATATGTACCATTTGAAACACTAAATGATTTAAGGGATTATAAAATACGTATAGGAGATCCTATTGTATTCTTTAATAAAAAATATCCTGAAATACGTTATTCTACTATAGTAACTGAAATTCAATTTGATAATGATAATTTTACTGTTATAGGTATTTCATTAGGTTCTACTTCTTATAGTTTAGAAACTTTATGTAATGATTATATTTGGCATTGTTGTAATAATGAATGGATTCCATTTGGTAAGAAAGTAGAAGAATGAGCGACTTACAAAAGATGAAAGATGATAAGTTAGACTTATTCATTGAACATATTAAAAAAGAACTAGAGAGTCTTGAATTTAAATTACAGGTAGGTTCTGTATCAGGTTTTTCTTATGGAGCTGAGATTTGGAATAAGTACCATTATTACTTAACTGTACTATTTCAAGTAGCTAAAGAAGAAAAGAAAAAAAGAACCAAGAAGGTAAAACATGAAAGTAAATGAGTTAATTACTAAGTTGCAGCAACTAGTTAATACTGAACCTGAATTAGGTGAAGTAGATATTAAACTAGAGACTGAACCAACATATAAGAACTCAATAGAGTCAGATATAGACGATGTATGGATACATGAATGGTATGACTCTAGAACCAAGAAAAAATATAAGACTGTAATACTTACGGAGGAACGAGATGATAATTCCTGAATATATTATTGTAATGACATGGGCTTTAGCAGCAGTAATTATTGTAGCTATAATTACAGCTATTATCTTTAGGCTATATATAATGTTTTTATATAGTGAAAAAGAAGCATTAAGAGATAAAGCATATGATATTCAACATCAAATTTATCTTGCTAAAAATGAGTTATATGACCTTAAAGAAGAAATAAAAAAACTTAGAAAAGAAAAAGATTTATGGGAAAATAAAAATGCATAAAACCCAGAGATTAGGCTTTACTAAAATAGGTAATGGTAAAGGTACTGCTTTACTAAAACCTATTAATACAACAAACCCAAAAGGTAATTATACAGTATACTTACCTGTATTTAATAGAGATACAGAATACATGGAAATATGTTC
>JAFPMR010000083.1 GCA_017411235.1 Bacilli bacterium
ACTATAATATTTTGTATAGATCTAGCTGGATTTATACCATCTAATAATTTTAATATACCAGCTAAACCAGCTACAACGATACCTAATAATGCTAGTAAACCAACTCCTATTAAAGCGTCTTTGGCTCCAACACCTATTTTACTTAGTATAAATAATACCCCAGACATAGCTAACATTAATATAGATAAAGCAGTAACATTTCCTATAGATTCTTTTGGATCAATACCATGTAATAAATTTAACACAGCACCTAATATAGCAACAACGCCTGATAAAGCGTACATAGCTAATAAACCAGTTTGGATTCCTTTACTTGTTCTTCCTATTTTATTAAGTATTAATATACATCCAGCCATAGCAGTTATTAATATACTTAATGATATAGCTGCTCCTATAGCTCCTTCTGGTGCCAACTCAGCTACCATCCATACAACTAAACCTAATGCTGCCAACACCAAAGTTAAACCGAGTAAAGTAGTTAATGTTTTAGCACCTACTTTTAATTTCTTTGTAGAAGCTACTAATAAAGACATTGCAACCATAATAGCAGATACACAAGCTGTTGCTCTAACTAATTTTTCTTGGTCAACAAATGTTAAACCAACAACAGCAGCAACTAATACGGCAAACATCACTGTTAATGCTATTAATGGTGCTATTTCTTTAATAGATGCTTTTTTAGCTTTTCCAGAAACCAAAATCATCGAATCTATTAAACCAACTAATATACTAATTATAGCGGTAGCACGCCATACTTCTTTAGGATCCATTTTGGATATTATAAATAATGCAGCAGTCATCATCATTAATGCTACTGCTACGGCCATAACCAAAGCAGCCGCTCTTATAGCATATTTTCCAGACTTTTTAGAAGCCATTACTAAAAGTGATATAACTCCTATCAAAGTACCCATTACAACAGTGGCCTTAGCCAAACCTTTTACATCCATTCCGGCTATAAGTTTCATGGCTATAGCGATCATAAATAATGACGCTCCGATGCCCATCATCATTAATCCAGCTTTTGCTGCATTTTTACCAGATTTCTTAGAAATTTCAATAAGACTTTTGATATAAATAGCCAAAAGACCCATAACAGCTAAACCTTTAATAATAGTTTCTGGTTTCATTCGACCAATGATTTTCATAACAGTAGTCATTAATATTAATGCTACGGCAACACGCCATAACATTTGTCCAGCTTTATCGGCATATTGTCCATCGGTTTTAGTTAATAATACTAAACCTCCAATAAATATAAATAAAGCTGTTAACACTGTTAAACCTTGATTTAACTGTTCTTGTTTTAATTTACCCATCATTTTCATAGCAACGGCTAAAATCCAAACAGTAACACCAAGTCTTGTAAACACTTTACCGGCTTTTTCTATACCATTAGTACCATCTACATCTATTACAGCTTTTAAAACTATCAATAAACCAACTAATTCTAAAGCCATTTTAGTAAAGGCTTTTAATGCTGATTTTAGTCTATCTGGTTCTAATTTTGCCAATTTAGCAATTGCTTTAGCAATCATTTGTAAACCGATACATGCTGCTAATATGGTTGGAACAGAAGCTTTTATTGTTAGTATGTTTGTTGATTTATCTCCTCCGAGATAGCTACTTAATAAAACCAAACCAGCTAATATTCCACCAATAACACCTATTACTATTAATGAAGTTTTTAGTCTATCTCTAGGAATCATCGCTAATATTACTATAGCAGCAACTATTTTTAAAATAGCTTTTCCTATAGAATCCCATAAAGAAGCTTGAGCTGCTATTTTTTTAGCTTTTCCAGTTTCTGCAGCACATGTGCCAATTCCAGCCATAAATGAACTGAAACCTTCTGCTATTGCACTTATTGCTCCAGTAAATACTTTAGCTATATCTAATATTTTTTTAGTAAAATATAATAAACTAGCAGCTACTCCAACAGCAAGAAGTTTTCCCCAATCAACTTTGTGAAATAATCCCATTATACCATCAACGACACTGCCTAATACCTCAAATACACCATTAACAAATGATTTTAAACCGTTTACTAAACCAGACATAATGTTCTTACCTATATCAAAGAATACTGTTGATGGTGAGTGAATACCTAATAAATTGCATACATAATCTATTATTGATCCAAACACATTTGATAACACTGTATAAACACCTGGTAAATACTTTTTAAATCCATTTTTTAAACCTTCGAATAAATATTTTGGTATATTATCTGTATTTTTTATGCCTTCTTTAAATTCGTTTAATTTGTCTCTAATTTTAGATAATGCCCATGATATAAATTCATTAGCTTTAGCCCAAGCTTTAGTACCTTTAACAAACTCTATAATTTTTACTAATACTTCTCCAAGTACTTCTCCTATAGAAACTAATATATCTATTAATATATGATCTCCACGAATCCATTTATCAAAATTATATATTAGCTCTCCGATAGAACCAGTTATACTTGTAACAGAAGCATGAAAAGGTTTTAATACTGCTAAAAATATTTGTACTGCTGATTTAAATGCAAAACCAATTACACTTGTTATCATATGTAATATTGCAAATAATCCTCTAAAAGTATTTGTTAAATTTTTAACATTTTGTTCATTAGAAAATATTTCATTTATAGAAGCGGCAAATCTATGAAATGCTGCTATTAAATGATATAAACCATTTCCGGCATTTTCTACTTGTTGATCATATTCTTCTGCTCCAAAGAAAACATCTCTAAAAGCTTTACTAATGGCCTTTAAAACAGATAGTAAAGCATTACCTAGTTGTGCAAAACTATCAAGTAATAACCATCTAGCTGTTATGTCTTCCCCTGAACGTATTAAATATTCTATAGATACACCGGTTTCATTTGAAACTTTTTGTAGTTGTTTTAATGATTCTATTTGTTCGTCAGTATATTTCTTTTTTAATTTTGTAGAGTTTTTACCAGATTCTGCTAGTTTAGCATCTGCTGCTATTTCTTCTATTTTAGCAGCGGTTGTTTCATGTATAGTTTTTATTTCTTCTTTTGAATAATCTGATATTTCTTCTCCTAATTTTTCTCTTTCTGTTAATGATTTATCTAATGCTACCAATTCGCTCAAAGTCATTTCTATATTTTTAGAAGTGGCTTCAGCCATTTCTTGTTGAGCATCAGTATAAGAAGTAGCTCTACGTAAAGAAAAGCCCAATCGTTCATTAACTAAATTTTGAGCATGACACCAATCATATCCTGCTGCAGCTAATGCGTTCCATCTTTCTTCAGTGTTACCCCAATCTCCGTTAATTATTTCATTAACGACTTGGTTATATTCTTCTGCTGTTTTAGTTAATCCAGAAACAGAACTGGCTACTTTATCTATTGGTCCAACAACTATTTTTATTTTTCCAGCTACTTTATTTATAACTTCACTAGTTTTTAATAAAGTACGTTCAATAGTTTTTGTTATTTTTTCGCCTTCTGCATTTATTTCAGTAACCTTTCTGAAAAAAGCAGATTCTAATATATCATTTCTTAATTTGTTTATAGGATCAACTATACTTGATATAAAATTCTTTAATCCTGTCCAGAATTTTTTACCTTGTTCAAGATCACCTATTATTATTTCAAATGTCTTTTTCCAGCTAGTAGCAGATTCAGCACTTAACGATTCCATCATACCAGAATATGTTTTAACCTCTTGTGCTGCTTTCCAAGCTTTAAAACCTATATCGGTTGTTCTATCACCATATTGTTTAAATATGTCTATCATATAGTTAGTTTTAAGCCATTGTTCACTTAAACCTTGTGTAAATAAACCTTGTAACGTATATGTTTTATCGCCAATAGCATACAAATCTTCTTCTACTTGGACTAAATCTCCACCAGCTATAGCAGCATCAGCAAATCTTTTCTTTAACTCATTTGTTAATATGTTCTGGTTAGCTATTGATTTATAATCGATAGTTGTTAAATAACCAGCAGCCATAGATTGAGCCAAGTTATAATATGCGATAGAGGCTTGTTGAGCTCCTTGTCCTGCATAAGCAGTAGCATTTGCTATACCTATCATTGCAACTTTAGCATCTTCTAATTCAATACCAGCATTAGTAAACTTATAAATATTATCAAACATGTCTCTTGTTGAATAAACAGTTTTGTCAGCGTAATCATCTAATTCTGCTAACTGTTCTTTTATATATTCCATGTCTTTGCCAGTACTATTTACTAATGTTTGAATAGTATTCATAGTCAAAGAATATTCATCAAAACCATCTTTTAATGCGTTAATTCCTAATAAAGTTTTAGCAATTTTTTCACCAAAATTCATAACAGAATTGGTTATTCTATTAACAGCAGTGAAAGCAGCCGCATCCATTGCTTTGAATCTGGCAGTTACTTCTTCAACGCCTCTTGACATTGGACTAAATGTCACTTTACGACTCGCTTGTTCTAGTTTTTCTAGTCCATTAGAAGCTCCAGTAAATTTTAATTTTTGCTTAAATTTATCTAGAGTAGACATTGTAGTTGCCACATTTTTTTCGAAATTACGATTATCAAATCGCATCTCGACAACTTTTTGATCTATAGTCGTACTCATAAATTCTGAACCTCCTTCCAAGCATCATTTGCTATTTGTTCAAATATAGGTTGGATAGCAGGATTGATATAATCGCGACCTTGCACATATCCACCATTACCAGTGGCATGCCCATATTGTAAAATTATAGCAATGGGAACTCCTTTGTTTATATTTGAATTACAAAAAGAGATTCGTACTACATCGCCATTTAAATCTCGTTCTATTTTATAATACCAAGATCTAGCAGTTAAACCACTATCCACAGGGGTAGCTTGTGATAATGCTTCAACGCCCATACGGCCATATTTATCTAAGTAACCTAATTTAACGACTTCTTTAGCTTTCTCCAAAAACGAGTCAACTTTTTTAAAGTCTCCTTTTAAATTATAACTTAATAACATTTCCAATCTCCTTTTTATTTTATTATTTTAAATCCATACATATTGGTGTAACTATAACATTTTAAATTATAGTAAAAGTACAGATTATCTATTAGGCATATATGATTAACAGGTAACCATACTTTTGCCATAATTTTATCCTTTAGTATTTAATTTCTTTCTACGAGCAGCGTTTAATGCTGCATTACGTCTCATAATATCTCCTCGGCTCATCTTTTTAGGATCACCATTTTTGATATTACAAATTCTTATTAAAGTTAACAAACGATTAATATGCCACTTTTGACACTCCATTGGAATGTTCATGCTAATCATCCAATAATAAATTAATTCAGAAGTAATAATTTCTCTACTAGTGCCTTTTTGTACATCTGAGAAAGTAGTAGCTGTCATTGGAGCCTCTATATACTTCTTTATTTGTTCTATATTAGATCTTGTTAACGCTAAATATGTGGCAGGTTCAACATTCTGAGTTATTGTCATGCATTTTATATAATCTATGACTTCCTCGTTAGTCTTATCCTCTTTTGTTAAAAATGCTTTACACCATTTAGATTCCCATTTAGAAATGGAAACAAGAGAATGCTCCAATTGCAGCGTCGCAGCTTTACTGGATTTAAACTCTTGAGTTTTTTCATCAAACCATTCCTTTTCTGGCACCCTTATATATAACATATCTCTTGTCCTCCATACCTTCTATTATTTCTTTTCTTCTTTATTTTCTTCAGCACTAACCTCTTTTGTAGTGTTTAATGCTTGCATATTAATATTTGTTTCTGCTTCTAGCTTCTTTAATTCTTCATCTGAGATTTTAACATCTCCTGGGATTATTCCGGTTACAAATTCAGCAGCAGCCTTATCATCAGTAGCTAATTCCATAAATAATGTAGAATAAGCTTCTGTTTGTTCAAAATAATTTGATAGAGGCACTCCGTTTTCATCTTTTTTAATAAAACGTTTACCATCTTCACTTTTTTGACCATAAGCTTTTAAAATCAACTTTTTAAATATTTCTATAATTTTTGGTTGATCTTGAGTCATTATAATCTTTTTGATAAGCTCTGCTAAACCTCCTGCAGTTCCCATTTCCATTTCCATTAATTCTGCTTTTGAAAGATTGAAGAAGAAATCTTCACTTCTTTCTACCCCATTATAATCAGTATATTTAATATTTTTCTTTAACATACAATTTTTCTCCCTTCTAATTAAAAAAGAAAAGGGTCAGGCGAATAAACGAAAGACCCTATTTCTATAAGTTTTTATTATCCAGCAATTACTGTAATTGCTTGAGTAGCAGTCTTAGTTGCTCCACCACTAGTATAACTAATTGTTACTGTTTCATCAGTAGTAGCTAAAGCTCCACTTGGTGAGAAAGTATAATCAGTTACTGCAGTAGTAGTGCTATCTTTGTAAGTAGCTGTTATAACCATGCCAGTAGCATCAAAAGTTTCTCCAGCAGTATATGAAGTCTTAGTAGGTGCTGTAGTAACAGCGATTGAAGATACTTCTTTACCATTCATTATACTTAATACTTCATCTGGTAATGGTAATCTTGCTTCAGCGCTTTCACTACCATATAAAATAGCTTCAATAGCAGCCATCTTTTCAGCAGTAGTTTTAGTAGAATCAATTACCAAAGAAGCTGTTGGTTTAGCACCAGTAACAGCAACTGGAGTAGTACTTAATTCCCAAGAGAATGTAATAGCTTCTGGACTATCATTAATAGTAGCATAAGCCTTTTCTGATGGTGCTGCTAAAGCTCCATAAATTAAATGAATCTTATAACCAAGATCAGAATCAACATCATTACCAACTTTAGTCTTATAAGACATACCAAAAGTTTTACGTTTTTGTTGTCCGATTGATACTCCATCTGCTAATTCAAGTTCTCCATTACATGCTCCAAATTCATCTGGATAAGTATAAGCTTCAACAGTAGCTTTGAATTCTTCTGTTGACATTAAATTTAGGTACTTAATATTATCAGCATATAAAGCTGTAGCTTCAGCACCTTCAGGAGATTCAGAAACGTTTGTTAAACCATTCCATACAACTCCTTGTGAATAAGCTCCGGCATTGTCTAGTAGGTAAAGAACACCATTACTGACACCTGTTTCATAAATTCTTTCTCCGGATTTATCCCATTCTAATTTAGCCATAATTTATTTCCTCCCTTTTAATAATATATTTCTATAGCATCATGATGTAAATTATCTGATACATAATGTCTGTCATGATGAGAATATTCTAATTCTAATAACTTATCAATAACAATATTATCAGGTAATCTGTCTATCACAATTACTTCATATCTATTATGGTTTAGATATTTAATATTATCAGCTTTTGCATTAGTTTTTCTAGTTTTAGAATATACTATTGCAGGATACTGTAATTTTAAATTTTCAGGAGGTTGATAATATACATTACTACTACCTAACAAATTAACTAATTTGTTATGAAAATCTATTCTGGTTTTACCCATTGTACACACCTCCTGTTGATATCAACAGTCTAGGATACTGAACTTCGACATTAGATATCTTCCATTTAGTATCCATATAGACTATGTATCGCATATGTTGGAAATTCTCACTGGCGAAAGGATCAGATATTATACTAAAAGTATTACCAAGATCAATATTATCATTTATATTAGTAGATTGTTGATATCGACTAGTATTTCTGATAATATCGCCATAATAATCTCTTTCAATAGATTGTTCTTGCCATACACCAGGTTCGATTTCTACTGTTTTAATATATCCTATTTTTCCATAGAATTTCGCCATGTAGATCCTCCTTTATTAAGCTTCTTGTAAAATTAATTCAGATAAAGAATATTCCTTAACTAAATCTCCACAAGTAACTTTTACTTTTTGTTCATTATTAGCTATTCTTAATACTATAATACCATCGCCATCTAATTGTCTAGGTCCAGAATATCCTCCAACAACTTCAACAAATATAGGCTCTCCTATATTAGATATATTATGAATTACTAAATAATTTCCAGATTGTTCTTCTACTTTAGAACTAAATCCTGTATAATCAGAAACATATTTTAATGTTCCAGTTATTTTATCTTCAGCTATTTCGATAGAATCTTGTAAATCTGATATTACTTTACCAAATAAATCTTCATCTGGAGCAACATTAGTATCTGTTACTAAATATTCTTCATAAGATCTTATTTGTTTAGGTGTAACAACTACTGAATTATTATCAATAGTTGGATATAGATAAGACACAACAATATCGTTATCTACTTTTTCCATTGCTATACCACGACAAGCTTTATCGTGATCTATAACAACAACATCATTCATTTTAAAGATATGTTCAAGATTTTTATAACTTACTTTATTAACAAAATCTTTGTCTGTATAAGCATATCCATCTGGTGTATCTTTAACAAAGAATTCAACACCTTCTACGTTTACATCAACATCTCTTTCTATATATGAAGACATGTTAATCCTCCCTTCATATTTATTATATTATAAGATTACCCAGCAACTTCTTCTGAATTAGAATTTGAACCAGATCCTGCTTTCTTAAGAACAATTGCTGAATATGGAACAGTTAATGCACCAGACATTCTAGTTTCCATAAGATATTTCATCTTATTGAAATCAATATCGAAGTCGTCAAACATATTAACGTTACCACCTTTATCAGCACCTGCAGTATAATCATTTAAGTTAACAATTATACCATAAATTCCTTCATAATTTTCCATTTCTGGAATAGTAACGATTTCTTTAACTCTTAAAGCAGTAGCTAACTTCTCTTCAGAATCATAAATTAATCTACCATTTTGATCTTCAATTAATAGTAATTCTGTTAACATATCTTCTGTAGTATAGAATTTAGGTTTACCAGAACCTTTATAATCTTTACGTGCTTTAATAGCAGCTCTTATTACACCTTTAGCTTCTGAATCATTTTCAGAATGACTATTAGCAGGATTATTATAATCTCTTCCTTCAGTAACAGTATATTTGATAGTATACATATCGTTGTCTGTTAAGATTGGTCTAATGTTTTGTTCATTAATCTTATCAGCATCAGATACATCTCTACCATCACCAAGTAACATAGCTAAAGCTAAATCCTTGTCTAATTGTTTACGCATTTCACGTTTTTGCCAAGCAACTACATCGAAATCTGTAATATCAATAACATCATCTCTGTCAATTTCATTCTTAATATATACAGTTGTTGGAGTAGTTACACGGTTTAAGAAAGACATTTGGATATTAGTTTTCTTATTACCTTTAATATATCCTTTAGCACGAGCAGTTTCTTCGTTTAATCTACCTAAAGTATTTTTAACTCTTGAGAATGGTGAATGTTTAACATCACTCATAACTCCTGCTACCCAACTATTATCTTTCTCAATCATTTTAGGTTCACGATCAAGGTTTACTGCATCTGGGAATAACTTAGAATAGTCATTATCAGTTCCCCATTCTGGGTCTCCATCAGCATGAGCAATAAAAGCATCTCTCATAGAACCATATTTCTTAGCGTCAGCGATAACCTCACCTAGCATTTCAGAATGTCTTAATGTATTAGATTCTGTTTCTTTATCAAATACGTTATGTTTCATTTCTTCTTTCTCTCCTTCTTCTTCGTTTTCTTCTTCAGCTTCTTCTGACCCATCGTCATCTAAAGCTTGGCCTACTAAAGCGTAAACCATGTCTTTTTGCTCTTCATTGAGAGTATCAAAGATTTCTTGTAAAGTCTTTTCAGAATCAGCATGTTCTACTGTTTCTTCTTCAGATTTTACTTCTTCTTCAGTCTTTTCAACTTCTTTAGATTCTTCCATTTCTTTAGTGTCCTCCTTTTCTTCATCAGCGTTCTCGCTGTCTTCGATGCTATCATCAGAATGTTCTACAACACTGATAGATTCGTCTGTGTAAATTATACCTTCTTCTTCACCATCAGCATCTTCTCCATGCATGACAACGGAATCAATGAAAGCACCAGGATTAGCACCAGCCAACACAAGACTAACC
>JAFPMR010000084.1 GCA_017411235.1 Bacilli bacterium
CTCTTGACCACAAATATAGTCATTTTCACTAACAATACATAACTTGCCTTCACTATTTGTGAAATTAACACTAGTATCAATTAATTCATCATTAAAATATTGAGTATTAACTTCAGAAAATAAATCTCTATTAACGCTAGTAACACTACAAACATTACTATAACTATAAATAGTACCACTAGGATCTATAGCAAATTGATTTAAACAATTATTAGAACCATATCCTGCAGTTAAAGTTGATGCCTCAGTTTTACCATTCTTAACTAAATAATCATAAACATAAGACAATCTTTCTTCGTTACTCATCTTAGATGCTTCCACACCTTTAGTTGTATAGAAAATTGTATTGCCATCTACATAAGCATACAACTTATTAACTAAATCTTTATATTCGTCTAAATCAGTAATATCTTCAGGTCCTTCTTCAATAACTGGTCCATTTTCATTTTCTTTCTTATGTTCTAAATACTTTTTAGTTCCAAAGTAACCTATAACTCCACCAATTATTAAAAATATAATAAACAAACAAATATATTTAAAAGCATTATTACTTTTTTCTTCTTTAACATCAATCTCTGCCATTAAAACACCCTCTATTCTACTTAAAATTATAATGAATATTTATCAATATATCAAATCAGATTTTGAGTTAACTGTTAATTGACATACCTAGATAATCCAAGTTTCTTCATTAGTTAAACAAAATCTAGGATTTTTATTCATCTTAATTTTATTTTCCTTAATATAGTTATCTATTTCATCTACTGTAATATACCCCATACTACTAGGAAGATTAGCATCATCGGCTATATAAACATCCTTAACTCCTACTAAGAATGGAATTCTATCATATAAATACATAACATCTGCTAAAAAGCCAATATCTCCATCATATTCCCTAGCTTTCTTATAAGTATAAGCTTTAGCACATCTCTCTAATAATCTAGAAAAGTCTCCTCCGTCATACGCTTTACCATCTTTAAAACGTAAAAAATAATATCCCTGTTTATCTTTTTTATATTCAACATCTACTACAACATAATAAATATTAGTTTTTAATTTAACTTTCTTCTCGATTAACATATAATCACATCCTAAATAAATTATAACATATAAAAAAAGAGCATTATATACTCTTAATTTAAACTTATAAAATCTGCTGGAGATTCTGATTTTTTCTTTTCTTCTAAAAATCTCTGATTAACAAATCTTCTTAATGATTTATTAGAAATCCTAGCACTCCAATCAAATTTATATTGATCAGGTTTTCTCAAACTATCTTTATTATCAAATAATTCCCAGCATTCGTTCTTTTCGTCATAAAACCATCGTCCATGTGTAAAAGAATTTCTAATTCTATCACCGGGATAATTTATTCCACCAATAACAACTATCTCACCATCATGAACATAGTTTTCAAAGACAGAATTATAATAATTAGCTTCCGCTTCATGAATTATGTAATTATAATCACCAAGAAATAAACCAAACATTTTCGTTTCTTGTTTATCAGGTATATTAAAAGAAGAAAATAATCCATAAACTCCTCTTTTTTGCGAAAGATCTATAATAAGATTTAATAGTGTCTTTTTTAAAGTTTCATCAGGTCTATTAGAAATATTTAACAAAAAAGATACCAAACTTATATTATATTTTTCTTTACCCATAGGAATTACTTTAAGCGCTTCATATTCATAAAACGAATTCATAATGACACCCAAAATATTTTTCATCTCAGAAGTAGATAATTTTTTTAATACTGTTTTATTATTCATATCATTAAAAGATAATTGAAAACTTAATCTACGAGAAAGTGCATAATACAAGCAATCTCTTTGTATAGGTGAAAATTCAACAATTTCTTCTTTTCTAACAAATGGACTCTTAACTCTATCATACTCGGTAAAATCACTAGTTTTATTAGCTTTTTGATGAGTTTTCATTAGCATTAATCTATCTCTATCATTAATTTGATTAAACAAAGTATAACTATAATAAGTACCATCAACTGTTTTTCTTAGTAAATCCATCATATTAGAACCATTATAATTAACAACAATATCTTGATCAAAACCTACACCGGATATAGCAGGAGTTTGTGAAGTAACAGCACAGAAGAAAGACATACTTAATAATTTTTTTTGATTAAATTCCACTTCAAACGGAACGTTTTTTCCTATATTAGGTCCTTTTGTAGCAATAGTATTATTTAATTTAACATGAATTCTAATATCATTATTATCTTTGATTATTTCAAATAATCCTTGTTTACTATGAGCTAAAGCATTTCTAATATATAAAATAATATCTTTAAAAGTATAATTATCAATACAAGTTTTATTAACTGGTAGATTATTATCTAAAAATAAAACTTCAGGATCTATATTACTCAATCCTTTTATAAATGTATCTTTAGCATGATATAAAATGTTACAAGCACTATAAAAGTTCTTAACTAATAGCATCGTCTCATAGTCATCAGTAGTTAAACTGGTAACATTCTTAGAAATTACATCTATATAACCATCATATAAAGATAAATTTTCCTTCACACATTTAGGCAATAACATTGAATAGATTCTTAAACATTCACATAACTTAAATTGATCTAACTTCAATACTATCACCTCTATTCTAAATCAATTATAACATAAAAAAAGAGTACTTCATGTACTCTCTTAATCAACATTTACTCCTTTATTTAATACCTTCTTACAAATAACACTCATAGCATAAATCATAATTACATAAAGAATTGATGAAAGGATTATTAATAATTTTAATGCACTAGTATCCATCAAAGGCTCATTCTTAAATAATGCCATAATACCACTGTCGAAAAATCCAACAATAAATACTAAGCATAAAACCAACGTTTGAGATATTAAGTAAGCTAAGAATCCAAATACAACTGAATATCCAGCTTTACCATTATTTCTTCTATGGCCTAAAATCATTCCTAAGAATCCACATTGAATAGCATTAAAGAATTCTAAGAAAACAACTAGTAACATACCAATTACAAAGAACCACGCATTCATATCTAATCCTGTTGTAATCTTATCAACAGACAACTTTAATAATTCCCATCTTTCCTTTGTATAATATGTTATAAATAAACACATAATTACAAAAGCAAAACTAAATACAAAGAAGATTAAAGTTTGAATAAACTTAGAATTATAAATATTATTTTTTGTAACAGGTAAAGTATGAGTTAAATATGCTTCATCTTTATATATTGAATCCCTAAATCTAACCCAACTTCTCATCATAACATTTATAACTATATTAGCTATCATTGCAATAAAACAACCATTACTAATTCTACCAATAATATTTACCATTACAGATTGATCTAAAGAAAATAGAACTCTTGTCGTAATAGCAAAGAATAAAGCTAATATATAGAAGACACACATATTCTTAATCATGTATTTTAAATCATATTTTAATAATTTATTTAACATTTGAACATCCTCCTAAATATTTCATCTATAGAACCCTTTTCTTTATTCCTTAGTTTATCTGCATCTTCCTTAAGAACTAATCTTCCTTTATCAATAAATATTACTTCGTCTAAAATTCTTTCAATATCAGAAATTAAATGAGTAGAAATAATTACACTGGCTCCTTCTCTAAAATTAGAAAGAATAGTATCTAGAATATAATCTCTAGTAGCTGGATCAACTCCACCCAATGGTTCATCTAATATATAAAGATCTGCATCTCGAGACATTACTAATACTAATTGAACCTTTTCTTGCATTCCTTTACTCATCTTAGATAATTTTTGATTAATATCTAAATCTAAGTCCTTTAATAACCTAGCAGCTCTTTTTTCATCAAAATCATCATAAAAATCTTTAAAATAATCAACAACTTCAGATACTTTCATCTCTTTATTTAGATATGTTCTTTCAGGCAAATAAGATATAACCTTTTTTGATTCAACACCAATTGGTTTACCATTAACTAATATTTCACCAGATGTAGGAGTTAATAAATCATTTATTAGTTTAATTAATGTTGTTTTACCAGCACCATTTTTACCGAGTAAACCGATTATCTTACCTTCTGATATTGTTAAATTAATATTCTTTAATACTTCTTTATTATCAAATGACTTACTTAAATCGGTTATTTTTAATAATTCCATCTTAATCATCTACCCTTTCTAGATACTTAATCGAATCAGCTTTACCTAAACCTATCTTCTTCATACCTTGGAAATAACTCTTTGCTAAAGTTAATGCATAATCATCTTTTAACTTTTCAATTAACTTATTATCTGTAGTAACAAATTTACCATTAGTTCTTTCAGTATAGATTAGTTTCATCTCTTCAAGTTCAGCTAATGCTTTTTGCATAGTATTAGGATTTACTTTAAAAGTAGTAGAAAACTCTCTTACTGAAGGTAACTTATCACCACATTTAAATACTCCAGATATTAAATAGATTTTTAAGTATTCCAATAACTGAATATAAATAGGTATATTATTATCAAATGTAAATTCCATATCTTCACCTCACTGTGTCACTTAGTTAATACAATGATATTGTATAACAATTAATTATTA
>JAFPMR010000085.1 GCA_017411235.1 Bacilli bacterium
ATTAATCTCAGGTGTAGGTAAAGCATTAGATAGTGCTGTATCTAAAACTGTAGCAGGTTTAGTACAAGGTAGTATAGGTGGTGGTGCATCTATGGCTCTTGATAACTTAACTGCTGAGTTTGCTACACAGTTAGGTAATCAAACAGGTTATGATGCTGATAAAGCTTTACAATCTGCATTAGAAGGTATTCCTGTTGGTATGGCAGGTCATTTAGGTGGTTTAGGTGCTAATGTAGTAGGTAGAATTGGTTTAAATGCTAAGAATGCTTTATATGATAGATGGAAACCATTACATAAATATAGATTATCTGATAAAGATATGGCTATTGAAGATAAGATTCTTAGCAATAAAGATTTTATTGGTACTGAAGCTTCTATTAATTATTTACAAGAGCGTACTACAGATTTAACTAATGCTATTAAAGATGTTACTAAAGTAGAAAAAGAAAATGAATTTGCAAAAAATGCTTCTAGCACAATTCCTGCAGAACAAAAAGAAATTAATAAAAGTCGAAAAAAATATACTGAAGCTGTACAGTTAAAAGCAGATTTAGATACACGCTTAAAATATTTAAAGAATCTTAAAGATAAAAGCATTAAACTCTATGGTGAAAATGCTAAGACTACTGCAGAACAAGTTAAAGCTGCTGCCTATGCTCAAACAAATATGTCTGAAGAATTTGCTAAAGAGCAATTTAGTAATGAAGCAGTACAAAAAGCTAAAGTAGAACAAGCTGAAGCTCTTAGAGAAGAAGAGGAATATACTAATGACTTTGGTGATGAAAAAGTTACTAAAGACTTTAATTCATTGGCTGACCATTTAGATATTGATGCTACAGATTTACATAACTTTGATAAAGATTCTAAGTTTAAATCTTTGGTTTCTGAATGGAATGATGCTACTGATGAAACTACTAAGAATAATATTCTTAATGAGATTAGCAAACATGCATCTGAATTTAAAGAAGCCAATAAGAGTACTCTTAAAAAAGGTGATAATGATTTCTTAGATAACTTAATTAAGCGTTCTAGTGAAGAACATAGAAATAAAGTAAAAGAAGGTGAATATATCAGGTCTACTATTGATAAAAATAATATAGAAGATTTTGATAAACAGGAAGGTTTAGATAAACCTGAAAATAAAGCCTTTAATGATTTATTTAATTCAGCTTATAAGAATGATAAGAAATCTGGTTTCATGGAAGATACTATTTTAAAAGATGCTTTTGAAGCCAATAAAGATAAATATTCATCTAAAGAAGAACTTAAAAAAGCATATGATAAATTTGCTAAAGAAAAGCAAGCTAAGATTGATTTACATAATGCTCAAGCTGAATCTACCAATAAGAAATTATATGATTCTAAAGAAGCTCTTAAAGCTGATGCAGAGGGTTTAACTGAAAATGAAGATTATATTATTAATTCAGTTAAAGATGCTGATGGTAAAGAGCATTATTATGTAACTAAACCAGAAGAAAAATACTCTAAATTAACTTCATTATTAGATTCATTATCTAAAGATATTAGTTCCACCATTGAGGATATAAAAAGTAATGATACTGAACATACTTTAGAGGGTGTAGATAAAGAATTTAATGAAATATTAAAAGATATTAATCATGTAGCTGGTTTTAAATTAGAATCCTATGATAAATTATCAATAGAACAAAGACAGAAATTTATTACTAAGTTACGTTCTATAATTGATACTGCTAATAATAAATCCAAGAATTATAAGAAATATATTAAAGAAGCTAGCAAAGATAAGAATATCTTTGTAGATAGTACTTATAGACAAACAGGTTATTCTACAGTTAAAGCTGCTGCAGAATGGTTTAATACACTAGAAAAAGCTAGAAATTTTACTAAGAATGAAGAAGAAGAATTAAATAATCTTCATTTAGATAAATCTTTACTTAGTCCTGATGGAGCTTTACAAAAGAGTTTAGGTATTGCTTTTGATAGAATAGGATTAAGTTCTAAAGCATTATTAGGTTCTACTAGTGCAAAGAAAATGATAGATGCACTGAATAGTAATTCTATTCATTTAGGTGAAACTAATATTAAACAACTAGAATACATTCAGCGTAAATTAAATTCTTATATGCATATGCCACAGTTCTATAAAGGAACTATGGGTAAACCTGCTTTAGTATCTTATAAAATAGCTGTAGATAATTTATTAACATTATTAAGAGATGCTAAATATAAGAAATCCAAAAATGATTTAGTAGATTTATGGGGTTCTTTAACAGATGCTATGTCATCTAATGAAGCTAGAGCTTCTCAAGAAGAAATGCATAAATCAATATTAGCATTTAACGAAAAATGTGCTGAATTAGGTATTACTAAAACTACATCAGGTCAGGAATCTGCTGCTATAGATTTCTCTGATGTAGTAGAAGATGTATTTAATTTAAGAGTAAGTACTAATGTAATATCTACTAAAGCTAGGTCTATCTTATCTAGATTTGTTGGTTCTAAAATGTCTGAAGTAGATGCATTAATGCCTCTTATTGGAGATTTAATTCCTACAACTATTTGGAATGATTTCTTACGTTTAAGATATAAAACTGAATCTAATGAATTACGCTATATCTGGCAGGATTTAAGAGATAGTGCAACTGATACAGGTGTAAAGAATTTCTTTAGTGATAAGAACAATAATAATGAAACAACAAACTTTAAAGCTGATTTTGATTCTTTGGCTTCAAGAGATAAATCTTTACAATCACGTATTATTAATCACTTATTAACTAGAAAAGAGGTATTAGCTTCTCTTGGTTTAATTAAAGTAGATAGTTTATCATTTACTAAAGATGCTCCTATTACAACTACTTATCCTGAAATAAATGCTGCAGATTTAGAAGCAGGTATTAGAAATTTACTTAATAATACACATTTAAATGTTAAAGATGATGCTAGATTAAGAACTGCTTTAGCTTCTACTTTAATTTTAGCTATAGGTAAAGATACATCTATTAGTAATGTTTCTTCTGTTAATTTAATTAATACCTTACATGCATTTGTATATGAAGGTTTACGTAGTGTATTAGATACATTACATGTAGATTATCCTGACGGTAAGAATAAAACCAAAGACTTACATATAGAAGCTTTATTTCAAGAACCTGAAATGCAGAATGTTTTTGGTCTTTTAAATTCTGATGAACTTAATCCTGATAAAATTCGTAAAGAACTAAAAAGTAATAAATTTAGTAATTTATCTGATACGGTAAAAGATTTTATTAGAAATAATTATGGTAAGCTTTATGTTTATATAAAAGCTAAAACATTATTAGAAAGTAATAATAAAGATAAATCTATTACTTTACAGCAATTAGGTAATTTCTTAGATTTATTAAACTTTAGTATTCCTGTATATAATGAGTTTTCTTTAATTGATAGAGATGCTGTAGGAGCTGAATCATTTAATTCATTAAAAGATATTCTTGCTGCTGCTGGTATTGAAGTAGACAAAGTAACAAATTATATTAAACAGAATAAAACAATAGAAGGTCCAGATAAAGACTTATGGGATAAATATATTAAAGACCCTAAATTAGTTAAAAATAATTTTTTTAATGCTACAACGGAACCTTTAACTAATGTTCCTGAAGGAGATATTAAAGCATTAGCTAAGATGATGGCTGCTTATATTAATGCTTATTCTGTGCATAATACTAAAGCAGTATCAAATAATCAGACTCTTAATTTACCTTCTAATGGTGCTGCTTCTGCAGCAACTAGAAAGCGTAAGTTTGCTATAGGTGCTGAGTATGAGAAAATCTTTAAGAAAAAGATTAAATCTCCTCTAATGCAAGATGATGCTTTATCTATTATTGAACAGAATAATAGAAATAATCCTGCTGTAGTTGAATTAGTTAAAATGATTAGAGAAGCAGCATTTAAAGCTCAAGATTTATTTGTTGTAGATTCTATTAAGAAACACATTACTAGTCAGTTAGAAACTATTGGAGATACCTATGCTGACCATTATGTAAATGTAATTGCTACTGCTGCATTAAGTTCTATTCCTACTATCAGTACTGAATTAAGTGAAGATTTTAAGAAAGAATTAATGGTTCGTTATCCTAATGTACCTCAGATTATAGATTACTTTACTAATAATAAGTGTGTTGATTTAAATGCATTAGCTACTGATTTAGGTAAAGTATGCGTAGCTGCATTAGGTTATGATAAAACCAAGAATCCTACTATATATGAAAATGCTATAGTTGATACAGGTATGCATTGTATTGCTCTGCTACATCATCTTGGTTATATTGAAGTAGGTAGAATTGATAGAGCTACAGGTCATTACTTTAAAGCAGAAAAAGGACAAGATTTTAAGAACTCTATTAATGTAGTTACTCTTACAAAAGACTTTGATACCATCAAAGACAAGATTATTACTTATGATAAATTTAATGCTGGTACTCATAAAGAATCTATTATGGATAATCTTCTTGGTTTTAGCAATAGAGATAAAGATCCTTACTTAGAGAAATCATTTGAAGCTATTCATGGTGCACAAGGTAAATTATCTAAAGAATTTGCTCAAAGTACCAATAAAGAATTATTAAAGCATGATAATGGTGATGGTACTACTTCTCAAATTTTATATAATTCTGATGATGGTATTATCAAATATGTTGAAACTAATAATTCTAATAGTTCAGTTAGTAAAGAATATTATTTTAGAGATGTTATTCTTCATAAAAAAGATGGTACTGATGTAACTCCATTACGTTTACAGCAAATCATTAGTAATATGATTAGACCACCACGATTGAATATAGCTAGAATGAAGCAATTAATGAATGGTTTAATTGATGATAAGGGTAATATTCAATTAACTGAATCTATGTTTGCTAATGATG
>JAFPMR010000086.1 GCA_017411235.1 Bacilli bacterium
TAGAAAGAGGTAGAGATTTATGAAAAAAGAAGAAATTCAAAACGTTGCTGAAACAAAAGTAGAAAGTAAAAAAGTAGTTGGTGAAGGAGTAGGATTCGAAAGAATTAGAAGAATCACTGGTTACCTTGTTGGTACTGTAGAACGTTTCAATGACGGAAAACGTGCTGAAGAACACGATAGAGTAAAACATACATTTAAATAAAAAATAAAATAGTGTATTTACACTATTTTTTTTATGTTATAATTTAAATAATAGAGGAGCGTTTATATGACAAAGAAAAAAGGGAATAATATTATTGAAGAACCAACTACTGAAGAAGTAGTAGAAACTCCAGTAGAAGAGGTAAAGGTAGAACCACCACATCCAGAAGAACCTCCAAGACATGCTGGCCCAGATCCACTAGTTCCAGAAGAACCAGTTACAGAACCAGTAACTGAACCACTTCCAGAAGTTTTAAACGAATCACAAAAAGCGGCTTTAGAACCAGTGGTAGAAAAGCCAAAGAAAAAAGTTAATCCAATCGCTTTAGCTATATTAGTTCTAGTATTACTTGCAATAGCATGCCTTGCTATTTGGTATGGAGTAACTCATAAAAATAAAGAATCTAAAACTACAGAAAATACTGCAGAAAAAGAAATAAAAAGAGATGATAAAAGTATTGATCCACCAGAAGGAGTTGATATAGTAGATATTAATACCCTAAATAATGGACATGGTGGCCAATTAGCTCTACATTGTACATTTAGAGATACTTTAAACTATGTAGAAGATAGAACTACTAAACCTGGAGATGAGATACAATGTTCATATGGTATTGAAGTAGTAAATGGTTTAAAAGTAGACGCTGTATTCTTACAACTAGATTATGGTAAAGGATTATCATTAACTAGTACTTCAAATATTAAATCTGGAGAAACTATAATTGAAGGAAATAAACTAAGAAGTAATATCAAAGAACCTAGTTCCATACTAGAAGAAGTTTTTACATATTACTTTGAAGTAAAAGAAGAAGCTACAACAGATAACTTAAGTATTGATGTAACAAATATCGTAGTTAGAACAGTAGATAATAAATATTATAAATTACCTGATGTAAATAAAAAATTCACTAGAAACAGTTCAAAATACTATGTATACAAAGGCAAAGACGAAGATGGCGAAACTTATATAAATGTCTTAGACAAAGAAGATAACCATACAAAAGATATTTTATATGGTATCTATGAATGTCAAACAGATATATGTGATTATATAAATGACGCAAGTGGTAACTATGTTTTGTTTGAAGACGGTGGATACAAAGCCTATAACTTTGAAAAAAACAAAGTAGAGGACTTAAGTCAATTTAATAAATACTATGATTTAGATCTAGTAGCAACAGATAAACTAATTGGTCTAATCCTATATGAAGGAGAAGATGGAGAAAAATCTGGTTATTACTCAATAGAGAAGAATAAATTAATCGTTCCTATAAAAAAAGACGTTTACTTCTTTGTCGAAGATACTTATATTTACTACTTTGGTGAAGGTATAAGTTCAACACAAGTAATCGATTTCCAAGGGAATAAATATAAACCTACAAAGAAAGACTTAGAAAGATATGGAAAAACAGACTTCTACTTATTCTATTTAGAAAGATTCTTTGAAGCAAGTGCTTATGTTTATGACAAAGATGGAAATCCTAAATTGGGTGGTGAAGAATTCTTATTTGGATTAAATTCACCATTTGAAGAATCATCTAACCACAATCTATTAATGGTAGAAGACGGACGCTTTGTTGAAATCGATATTAACGAAAAAGAAATCTATAGAAGTGCAAAATACAAAGATATAGTATTAAATACTGGTTATATTGGTGTAGTAGATAAAAGAGATGTTTTAATAATCATGGATGAAAGAGAAAATGTCTTAACAGAATTTGAAGACTTCCCATATGATTATGTAATACATGAACCATTATCATGGGTATCTACAGATGATGAAGAATATGGTGTTCATATAACTGTTGAAACAGAAACAGTTAATGATGACGAAATGATGGAATACCTTAAAAAAGAATATCCTAAATCAGAGGGCTATACTGAAGAAGACTGGAAAGACTACCTAGAAGGTCCGAAAGGATATACATACTACTATAATCCAAAAACTGGCGAAAAGAGTAAAACTCCTATGGTTATTCTTGGATATGACTAGTTGAATAAAAAAATAAAGCATGAATAATCATGCTTTTTTTATGTTATAATTTCAATGGATGTGATTACATGAAATTCTTACAAAAAAATAAAAAATTCTTAATCATTTACTCACTTCTACTAATCGTAGGAATTGGGCTTATTATATTCACATATAATAACTATTCTTTATACAACAAAACAATAGTTAAAGTAATAGAAACAAAAGATGAATATATAACTACTGAATCTGTAACCTTCGGTTATAATGAAGAACTATACAAAGAAATCATGAAAGCTAAAGTACTTAATGGTGAAAACAAAAATGAAATAGTAACAATTGAAAACGAATATCACAAAGGAGAAGCATTTGATCAAAGATATGCTAAAGGTGACGAATTATTTGTATCAATTAACAAAGATGTTGTACATATAGAAGGATACAAAAGAGATAAATACATTGTATTATTACTTGTTTTCTTTTCTTTAATAATCATTCTAGTAGGAAGAATAAAAGGATTCTTATCAATAATAAGTGTTGTCATAAATATTGTTTTATTCAACATATTAGTTTATATGCATGCCTTTAAAATGGCTAATCTAGCTTTACTATCATTCATTGGAGCAATTATCTTTAGTATAATTTGCTTAACGCTAGTATCTGGTTTTAACAAAAAAACCTTATCTGCAGTATTAAGTAGCATAATAGGAGTCTCCTTAGTAACATTAATAAGTTTCATAGTAATAAAAATAACTCACTATCGTGGAATAAGATTTGAACAAATGGAACTATTAACAAGACCATACGAAGGAATATTTATATCTGAAATAATCCTAGGAGGACTAGGAGCCATAATGGATATATCTATTAGTATGTCTTCATCATTAAATGAATTAATAGAAAAAGACAATAAAATATCTAGAAAACAATTAATAAAGTCAGGTTTTAATATCGGTAAAGATATCATGTCTACCATGATAAATGTTTTATTCTTTACCTATATCTGTACTGGTATGGCTAATCTAACAATTTACTTTAGAAATGGTATAACATTATCATCTCTATTAGATGAATATATAAGTTTAGAAATGACAAGAGCTCTTACTGGAGCTATAGGAATAACTATTACAATACCTATAGCTATCTATATAACCTTGTTTATATATAAAAGGAGGGCTAAATAATGATAAAACTATTATCTTTAATATTGTTACTCCTTTTAGTACTAATTGGCGGTAAAAGAGGCTTAAAAACCTTTATAACCATATATGTAAATTTATTCTTAATAATGTTACTAGTAATAATATATGGTTGGGGATTTGATCCAATAATCCCTACATTCATAATATCTTTAATAATTAGTTGTATAATTCTATTCTTACTAAATAAAGTTAATACAAAAACAATCTGTTCATTCATATCAGTTCTTCTAATCTTATTAATCTTCTTTGGTATAACACTATTTATCAACAATAGAATTTATATCCAAGGATATGCTGAAGAAAACATTGAATCAATAAGTTATGTAACATATGATACAGGATTAAATATGATGAACTTAGGAATATCTATAGTAATAATAGGTTTAATAGGTAATATAGTAGATACTTCTATAGCAATATCATCAGCACTATATGAAGTACATCTAAACAATCCTAAACTAACTACTAAAGAATTATTTATATCAGGAATGAATATTGGAAAAGATATTTTAGGAACAACAACTAATACCTTATTCTTTGCTTATTTAGGTAGTTGTATGACACTATTTATCTACTTCCAAGATTTCCAATATAGTTTTAGTACAATAATAAATTCTAAAATATTTGCTATAGAATTTACTAGAATAATCCTTAGTGGAACTGCATCATTCCTAATAATACCATTAACTGCAATCATAACTGCATACTTCTGTAAAAGAAAGGATGATAACCATGAAGAAATTGAAAATCATCTACGAAGACAAGAATCTCTTAGTAATCGAAAAAGATCCCCACGTACTAACAATATCAACACCAAAAGAAAAACTAAGAACCTTGTATCATGAAGCTAGTGAATATGTAAAAAAACAATATCCTAAAAACAAAATATTTATTGTTCACAGATTAGATAAAGAAACATCTGGTTTAGTAGTATTTGCTAAATCAGAAGACATAAAAAATAAACTACAAAATAATTGGGAACAAACTAAAAGAGGATATCTAGCTATAGTAGAAGGACATCCTAAAAATAAAAAGGATACATTAAAATCATATCTAGTAGAAACAAAATCACTAGATGTCTATAGTACAAAAGACAAAAACAAAGGAAAACTAGCTATAACAGAATACGAAGTAATTGAAGAAAACAAAAACTATTCATTACTTAATATCAACATCAAAACAGGTAGAAGGAACCAAATAAGAGTTCAACTATCTGATATAGGTAATCCAATAATAGGTGATAAAAAATATAATAGTAAAACAAATCCTTTAAAAAGACTAGGATTACATTCCAACTATTTAGAATTTATTTTAAACAATAAGACATATACATTTACAACAAAATTCCCTAAAGATTTTACTAAGATATTTAGAGATATGCTATAATGTATAATAGGTGATAGTATGAAAGGGTTATTTAATTTCTTCTTTAACAATGCTATTTTATTCATTATCATTGGTAGTGCATACTATATATACCGCCAATATAAAGGATTAAAAGACAAAGATAAAGAAATAAAAATTGAATTTAATAAAATACTAAATTCATACTTAGACAAAAAAATACTAGAAGCAGCAAAAATAGCTACTGATCTAGAAAAAGAATATGGTCATGTAGATCTAATTAGACAAGAAATAGAAAGACTTGAATATACAATAGAAAAAGGTATCAACGGTTCCATAAATGATAAAGTAGAAACAAGTAATCTATTAAATAAATTTAAACTAAACAAAAAAATAAACATTGAAAAATATCCTAATTTAAAAGAAATTCAAAAATTAGGAACATTCACAGAAGAAGAAATGTCTTCTATAGATAATGGTTTATCAATTACTAGAAAAGAATATAACGTTCAAGCATTTAGATATAATGAAAAAGCTAATGAATTCCCAATAGAATATCTAAAAAAATATCTAAAACTAGTAAATCAATATGCTATCTTCGATGCTCCAAAAACTAGTCATTACGAAGAAGAATTTGAAGTATTTGAAGAAAAAGAACCAGAAATAAACTCATTATCATCATTAAATAGAGTAGAAGAAGTAGAACTTCCTAAAGAAACAGAAACTACTACTGAAGAACAAAATGTAGAAATGGAATATACAGATGCTGTACTTAAACCATCTATAGCAGTAGTAGATAATCAAGCGAATCAAGAAAAAGGAGATTAACTCCTTTTTTTATGTAAAGAATTAATCAAATGTTCCTTAAATCCTTAAAATGAAAGAAGAATTATAATATAATTAAAGTGGTGTAAGATATGAAAAGAGCAAAAAGATACAACATAATAATATATACTAGTTTACTACTTGCAATAATTCTTCTTGCTTTAGGTGGAAGAGATTATTTAAAAGATAAAAACAACGGTTCTACTACTCAAGAAGAAATAGTAGAAACAGAAGAACCAGTTGAAAAAGAAGAAAGAAAAGAAGAAAAAGTAGAAGAACCAGAAGAACTAAAAGAAGTAGACAAACTAAGCGTAATAAAAAAATACTTGGATTCTGTTCAAGATCAAATCAAAAAAGACAAAAAAATAACTGCTAAGATGATATCATCTTGGGGAGATTATACAATTGATGATATAGAATTTCAAAGAGAAATTACAACAAAATACTATGAATACAAAGTTAATATTATTATTCCTAACTTAGATGCTAAATATCCAGGCAAAAAAAATGAAAAACTAAGTACTAAAGAATATATCGTATTAACAATGTACTTTGACATTGCCGACTCTGAAAGAGTAAACGGATTTATTGTAAAGAATATCGATTTAATAGAAGAGTAATCTTCTTTTTTTTACGAAAAATATACGTTTTTTATTGACATAACTGCTCAAAATGATATAATTAAAGAGCAGTTGAGAAAATGCCTGATTAGCTCAGTCGGTAGAGCGCACGGCTGTTAACCGTTAGGTCGTAGGTTCGAGTCCTACATCAGGCGCCAGTTGTAAAATAACACTGAATATATTATTCAGTGTTTTTTCTTTTTATGTATGATATAATAACAATGGTAAGAAATATAAAGAGGGTGTTACTTATGAATGATAATAAACTATTCGGATTGCCTATAACATATACAGTTGGTGGACCAAGACCAGCATTAGAAACAAATCGACCTTCATTCCAAAACGAAGTTCATACTGTAGCAGATGTTATTAACTCTGCAGAGCAAGAAGTAAACAACTACGAAGAACCAGTTGAAACATTATCATTTAATGAACCAACACCTCCAGTAGAAGAAACTTTAGAAGAACCTGAAGAAGAAATAACTAATCCAGTTTATATAGAAGAACAAGAAGAACCTTCTAATAGCAATGATTTACTTGGTTTCCATAAAGAAGAAGAACCAGTAGAAGAAGAATCAGTAACAACTCCTGATTATGAAAAAGTATATGAAGGAAAAGTTAGTATACTAGATCGTTATGGTCGAGAATTAACTAAAGAAGAATACATAACTGATCCATCTATTGGCAGAGATGAAGAAGTAAAACAAGTAATTATGACATTACTAACACCAGAAAAAAGTGCTCTTTTAGTAGGTAAAGCTGGTACTGGTAAAACTGCTATTGTAGAAGGTGTAGCTTATCGTATTCAAAAAGGTATGGTACCTAATGCCTTAGCAGGATATAAAATATATAAATTAAACGTAACATCTTTATTAGGAAAAACTGAATCTGAAGGACAAGCTGAAAGTAGAGTAGACTTATTAGTAAAAGAACTAGCATCTCGTCCTAAGACTATCTTATTCTTAGATGAAACACACGTTTTAGTAAATAAAGAAGGTGGCGAAAACGGTATCGACTTCGCCAACATGTTTAAAGCAGGTCTAGACCGTGGTGAAATAAAAATGATTGGTGCTACAACCGATGAAGAATATGAACAATATATCTTAAAAGACCGCGCCTTCTTAAGACGTTTCCAAAAAATAGATGTAGCTGAAGTAGATCAAAAGACATGTGTAAAAATCTTAATGGGTACATATCCAAAGATTGAAAAGAAAACAGGTGTTAAATTAGATTACACTGACTTCATAAAAGAAAGAATATTTACTTTTATTGTCGATATGACAGATGAATACAAAAGAATTTATGAAATATCATCAAGATATCCAGATATCTGTTTAACAATACTTTCTAATGCATTTACCTATGCTTTATTTGAAAATCAAAACGTATGTCGTATAAAACATATATACAAAGCAATATGTAACGCTAGAAATGTTTATGAAGATGCTAAGCAAAAATCTATTGCTAAATTCAAAGTTGATTTTGCAGATTTAATTCAAGAAGAAAATGTTGATTTAAACGAAACAGAATAATAGGGGAGATATTATGGAAAAGATAAAAGTATTACAAATTGGTTGTGGAAAAATGAGTACTTATACAATGCGTTATGTCTATGAACACGGCGCTAAAGTAGTAGGTGCTGTTGATATCAATCCCAATATAATTGGTAAAGATATTGGTGAATTAATGGAACAAGATAATAAAAATATCTATATAAAATCCATAAAAGAATTAGAATCCATTATTGAAGAAACCAAACCAGATATTGCAATCATCGAAACAATGAGTTTATTAAACGACATAAAAGATACACTTCGTATCTGTGCATCTCATGGTGTAAATGTCATAACTACTTGTGAAGAAGCCTTCTATGCTCAAAACTCTAATCCAAATATTTGGAGAGAAATCGATGTTCTAGCAAAAGCTAATAAATGTACTGTTACTGGTAGTGGTTACCAAGATGTATTCTGGGGTAACCTA
>JAFPMR010000087.1 GCA_017411235.1 Bacilli bacterium
AATTTAAAAATTCCTGGTACTGCTAAGAGTTTATCTTCTTTATTAAGAATATTTAAGTCTTTTAATGTTGAGGGAAAGGGACTTAGTAGTATATTTAGTTCACTTGGTATAGAACTAAGTAGTGCCACAGTGGCTATAGCAGGAGTCACGGCAGGAATAGTAGCTATAATAGCTGTAATTGGTACATTGATGAACCAATTAAATAAATTAAGACAGGACCTTGCTAATTTAGTAAAAGGTGGATTTGAGTTATTAACTGCTAGTATTAAAAAGATACCAGCAGTTATGAACAGTATTGTTAATGGACTTAAATCAGTAGGAAGTACATTAGTAAATATTGGAAGTAATTTAGTTAGTGTATTTCAGGCATTAGGTGGAAATATAGTTAATTTCTTCAAGAATAATGTAGATTTAAGTTCTATAACAAATACATTTAGTAATATTGGTAGTGATATAGCAAGTGCAATATCTGAAGGAGTAATAAAATCAGGTAGTTTAATGATTTTAATGACAGATGAACAGAGACAATATCTTACTTCATTAACTACTGAAGTTGAAAGATATAATTATATAATGGCACAGTCAGCTAATATACAAGGGCAGTGGGCAGGAGTAATGGATACTACCAATGGTAGATTATATCAAATGAGTGTATGGATGAATACACTTAAATTAGCAGTTACTCAGTTAGCTAACAGTTTATTAAGTATATTAGCACCTATTATTACTAAAGTTGTTCAATTAGCTACTGCGGCAGTATCAGCAATAGCTAGATTGTTTGGAGTAGATTTATCATCAAGTATAAATACAGGACTTAGTTCAGCAGGTAAATCTATTGAGAGTGGTGTAAGTAACCTTGGTAAGAGTGCTAAGAAGTCAAGTAAAAAAGCTAGTAAGGATATTAAGCAGGTTACTGATGAAATTAAGAGACAAGTAGCTAGTTTCGATGATGTAATTCAGATAAATGATAATAAAAAGACAGATTCACTTGCTGACAATCTTGATGACTTAGGTGATGTAGATGCTGGTGGAATTGGAGACCTTTCAGGTGCACTTGGTGGACTTACAAGTGCATTTAGAGATATGTTTAATCTGAAGATGCCAGACTGGTTACAAAAAATATTTGACTTACTTGATAATGGTGACTTCTTTGGTGCAGGTGCATTACTTATACAAACACTTGTTGACTGGCTTAAAGCAATTGACTGGGATGACTTAGGAAATAAACTTAATAACTTTGCAAAGCACTTTGCTAAATTTCTTAATGGTATATTTAGTAATACAGAGAACTGGGGAGTAATAGGAAAGTCATTAGGAAAAGCACTTAATGATTTGTTTAACATGTTAGAAACATTTGCTGATACATTTGATTTCAAACAGTTTGGCAAGTCAATTACTGCGGCACTTAATGATATGATTAAGGCTATTGATTGGAGACAGATAGGACGTACACTATATAAGTACCTTGCAGGTTTATTTGATGTAACTCATGAGTTAGTAGATGGAAATGTTATATATAATGCACTTACTGGTATATCACAGACTATAAAAGAGTTCTTTGTAAACTTAACAAATGAAGATGCTGAACAGTGGGGAACTGACTTAGGTAATGCTGTATCACAAGCATTATTTGGTTTATCAGGTATTATAGACAGTATTGACTTTGGTGATATAATTAAAACATTACAATCATCACTTCATAGAATAATAGAAGATGGTGGAATACAGAACTTTGGTTTTAGTATTGTAAGTGCTTTAGATGAAGCAATTAAAGGAGTAGATGCAGAGCAATTAGGTAATGACATAGCAGACTTCTTTAATCAGATTAGTAATATTGTTATATCAGCATTAACTAGTTTAGATATAGAACAGTTTAAAGAAGCTTTTATATCATTATTTACAAGATTAAGTGAAAATAATACTATTGGAAGAATAATACAAGCAATAGCAGACTTACTTACAAATGTATTTAATAGTATTACATCTGATGATATGAATAGAGTTGCTGATGCGGCTGTAAATATTGTAGATGGAATACTTAATGAATTATTGTCAATAGCAAATAGTATTGATGTAGAAAAAATTATAGAGTTTGTAAGAACATTGTTAGATAGAGTAAAAGAATGGTTTGATAATGGCGGAAAAGAAAAGATACAAGAATTTGCAAATAAAATTACAGAGATACTTAATGAAGTTGACAAGTCAGGTATAATAGATGCTATATTTGAGTTAATTGAATATATATTAAGTAATATAGACTTGTCAGAGTTATTACAAAAGTATATAGATTTAAAAGTAAAAATATGGTGGGAAGAACTTAAACTTAAAATTCAAAATGCAATAAGTGATTTAAGTACAGTACTTAATACAGACTTAGGTAAAGTTATAAACTATTTAATAAGTAATATACTAAAACCATTTTTAGGTTGGTTCTTTAACTTTGATACAGCTATTCAGATTACTTCTAAATTATTAAGGGGTGAACTTAAAGGCGCTATTGACACAATAAAGAGTGCATTTATAGGACTTATAGATAAATTAAAAGATGCTGTAAATTGGATTAAACAATTATTTAATTTTAGTAATAATAAAAGTAAATTAGACCAATTTATAGATTCTAAGCTTGGTGGTCATTTATATTATAAGCATGCTACAGGTGGAATAACAAATGGTACAAGTGTTCATTTCATAGGTGAGGCAGGTAGAGAGGCAATACTTCCATTAGACCAGCATACAGAATGGATGGATATACTTGCAAACAGGATAAATGGTAATAACAATACAAGTGGTAATAGAAATATACAGAATATCACAATTGACTTTAGTAGTCTTAATAAACCATTCTACACAAGAGCAGAGCTTATAGAAATAGGTGAAGTTATAAATGAAAGTTTAGAAGCTTATAATTTTGGAACGACATAACAATAATTAAAAATATGTAGACCTAGAATTATAAACTAGGTCTACATATTATAATTTACAGTAATAATAATTTTAAAGCAATATATAGTAATTTTAACATTTTCTTAAAAATATTTTTGTATTGTAATGAATTGTCAAAAATGATTGTATTAAGTTATATACTATATAAAAATTAATATATACTTATAAGATATTTTTGAAGTTACATATATGGAACAAATGTTTGTTTTAGATAAAGGTGTTTTAGAGATTTAATTTTATATTTATAATAATTAAATTGTACAAAATTAAATCAGGGCGGTGTAGAGACATTATTATATACATGTAACATAATATATAATAAGTAGTTTTATAAGGAGGTTAATATGAGCTTTTTCAATGACAGACTTGTTGATAATGATACAAACTTTCAAATAAATGGTGTTACAATTCCTGTACCTACAGAACCACCAATAATTACATTTAATAATATAAGTGATGGTGGAAGATTAGCAGACAATATTGATTATGAGGGTGACTTAAAGGGTGTAAAAGTTAATATTAAGTTGACTTATAAATATATAAATAAAGAACACTATGATTTGTTGTTTAATCAAACTGAGGGAAGATATTTACAAGAGGGTTCATTTTTTGGAACTATTAAAATACCTACATATACTCCTCAGGGTGTACAGACATACACAGGATATTTTATGTCAAGTCATACAAATAATTGTAAGTGGTCAACTGAAATGTATAAAGAAACACTAGGAAGTAGTTATGGATATGGTGGAGCTAATTATGATGAACTTCACGAGAATGTTGAATTTAGTTTCATTCAAAAATAATATACCATCAAACATACCTAAATTATATTAATTAATGGGGCTGAGGATAATAGAGATTATATTATAACTAGCTAATAGTCTAATAGAAGTAATTTGGAGGATATAAATGGAATCCATTATAAAAAGAGTAAGAAACAAGTTAATATTTACTTTTAGTGATGGGTCAACTTATACACTACAAAATAATATTGACTCAACACAAAGTGTCAATAATTACATAACAAGTGTTAAAGTAAAAGAATCTATTTGTAATACTGGGAGTAACATAATAGGTTCTTTAGGTTCTAGTCAATTAACATTAAATATAA
>JAFPMR010000088.1 GCA_017411235.1 Bacilli bacterium
AATGAAAAACATTCATTTTATTATTCAGATGATATTAAAATTAAAAGACTTAATAAGTATATTGTAAGTATTTGTGATCCAAGACTAACTTCTGTTGATATTTATTTTAGTGATGGAGAACATTTGATATTTGAAAATTCAGTTAGTGTAGAATTATTAGGTAATGTTCTTTGTATAAAAAATGTTTATGATGAATATTCATTTTATAATTTAAAAGGAGAAAGTCTTCTTTGTGGTATTACTTCATATGAAGATACAAATAATGAATTAATTGTTTATTATATGGAAGATGATGTTTTTGTAAGTTCATATATTCCTTCTTTTATTGATAGTCAATGCTATACTCAAAAAAGTAAAGATGGATTTGTTAAATTGTATCCTTCATTTAGTGAAAATAATTATGGATATAAAAATTTAAAATCAGGACTTAAGAGTACTAAAGATATGTGTTATAGTACTAATAATCCTTATGAATATGATAGATTTACACTCATGTTTCCAAATAGTGAAATAAGTTTTCCAAATAGTGATGTAGATGAAATATTTATAAGTGTAGAAAATTATTCTGCTGATGGATTTATAATTGGAAAAGTAAGTGACAGATATCATATAATAGTTAAGATTGATAAAAAAACTCATAAAATAACAAAAAGAATAGATGTTGACTGTGAGAGTATAAATTATCAAAATGGGTACTTCATAATAAGAAAAGATGATAGATATGGATTACTTGATGAGGATGGAAATGAAATATTACCTTGTGATAATTTCTTAATTAAATTTCTAGATAAAAAAACAATATTTGTATCAAGTACAAATAGATATATAATGTTACACTTAGATGATAGAGAATTTAGTGATATAAATCTTGGTTGTTTTAATAATGGAATACATGGAAATAGTATAGATAACATGATATATGAATTATCTAGTCCAAGAGATAGTATGCTAATAAGTTTTGAAAGTAATGAAAAAGAAAATAATATAACTATGCCTATAGAAAACTTTTATTTAACAAATAAAAATAATAAAATAACTATTCCATATGAAGTATTATTTGAAAAACAAGATGACCATCTTATTATTAGAAGAGAACTAATACCATTTTTACCATATTTTGATTTAAGTATTTTTACTTTTAAAAATGTTGATATAACAGGAATTAGTTTTGTAAACACTAATGCTATTATAGATCCAAGAGTTGTATATAAAGGTAAAATTAGTGATTGTGAATTTGAAAAAGAAAATCTACTTAATGTTACAAATAATAATAGTTTAGATTATTATGATTCTACTAGATTTGAATTAGTAAATGAAGATGGAACAATTAAACATATATTAAGATTTAAATAAAAAGGATGATATATTATGAACAATATCGATGATATTTCTATGCTTAAGCATGGACTTATTAAGTTTAAAGATAAAAATTCAAATTTATATGGTTTTATGAATAGTATTGGAAAAATAATAATTGATCCAAAGTTTTTAAATGTTTCAGATTTTGATGATGATCATCTTGCTATTGAAAAATTAGAGGGCGGTATGGTTACTCTTATTAATAACGAAGGACATAGAGTTACAAAAGATAACTATGTTTATATTAGTACTGTTAAAAATAGTGTTAGAATTGTTGCTAAAAAAAATAGTAATCCATTTGCTAGATACAATCCTATACTTTCTGGTTTGGTAGGTAGAATAAATTTACCTTGTAAATATAAAGAAATTAAAATGTTTGATAGTGGACTTGGATATGCAAAAGATACAAAAGGTAGATATTATATAATTGGTTCAACTCCTGCTATGCTAATTAATAAAAAGTTAAGTCATTCATATGTTGAAAGTGAACCTATTTATATTACTGAAAATGGTACTATAAGTTGTGCTGATGGTAAAAATTATTATTATACCGATGCTTATAATTCAAATGGTGATGATATTAAACTTGCTTTTAAAGATTTAGATTTAGGATATGGAATAAACGGAGAATATACTTATCCAATGTTTGATGAAGCTTTTACTTATGATAAAAAACGATTTAGATACACAGCAATTGTAAATGTTAAAAGAAGGTTTGAAGATGGGTATGATCCTTGTCTAATAGATGAAGCAGGAAATGTTTTAATAGAACCATATTTTTCCGGTAGTTATGAAAATTATTGTTATCGTATAGCTAGAAATTCTCATGGATTTTATGATGGAATATTTCTAACTGAAATAACTGAAATAAAAGATAAAAGAAGAAGATATGGAGTTGTAAATAGAGAAGGAAAAGTCATAATTAGTCCAAAATATTCCTCAAACTGTTGTTTCTTCTCTTCCATAGACTTATTCTCTAATTAGTTCCAAAATGC
>JAFPMR010000089.1 GCA_017411235.1 Bacilli bacterium
AGGAACTACATCCTCTGCTTTAACAAAGAAATAGTTATAGTCTTCATCGTCTTCCATTGTTACAGATAAATAAACTACTCCTTTTTCTTTAATTTCATATTCTACTTCAACTACAGAGTCCTTAGCTAGAGTACCATCCTTCCTCAAGTCATCGTCATATTTAGTAATACCTTCTGCTTTAATAACAACAGCTTTATAAGTTCTAACTGTAGGAGCACCCATGTCAGCTTTTGCTATAAAAGGAACAAACATTATAATAGCTAATAATAATTTTAATAATTTTTTCACACTATTCACCTTTTTTCTTTCTATTGAATAATAGTAATGCTGTTAAAGAACCAAGTACTAATCCAACACCTGCAACTACACAACTAATTACAATGACCTTTGAATCAGTCTTTTTATCTTCTTTTTTATCTTCTTCTTTCTTATCTTCTTTTTTATGTTTCTTAGCTTCTTTTTCTAAAGAATCATCTTCTACTTCTTCAATATAAGTAGCAGTTTTATAGTTAGTTTCTATCCAACCAAACTTACCATCTATCTTAACAAAAGTATATTCTTGACCATTTCCAAAGAAGATAGAAGCATAACCGATAAATTCAGTTCCTTTTTTAACTTCTTTACCATTGAATTCACCTAGACTAGTAGCAGCTTTAAATTTTCTTGGTATTTCAAATGCATAACCAATTTTATATCTACTATCTTCTAGTTTACATTCTTTACCATCATACTCAAAGAATGCTTTTTCATCTCTTTCAAAGAAATCACCAATTACTGTAGAACCTTTAATAGTACCGCAAGAAGTTTCTTGATCATCATATAATACTACAGTTCCTCTATTAACATATGTTTTTTGAGCATATACCCAACCTTTTACACCATCTTTATCAACATAGTAATACATTGGATCTGGTGTAAAATATTTATATTTTACATTTACATCAGATAATCTTCCAACCTCTTCATAAGCTTCACTAGGTCCAGCTCTTACTACTACTTCATCATCGATGTATATTTCCGTTGGATCAGTTTTCATAACCATTGAATCATCAATGTCTACTTTACCTTTTGCAACAACATCTTCTGCTTTTACAAGTATTGTATCTTTTTTATAACTACCAGCTAAGAATATTTCACCATTAATATCCATTTGATAATAGATTGTTAAAGTAGTTCCTTTATTTAAAGTACCAACAGGTTTCTTATAATCACCATACTTATAGTAACTAACGCCTCCAGGTTCTACTACCTCAACATCATATTCATCATTTTCTGGTGCAGCTACATCCGCTTTAACAAAAAACGGAACTAACAGTAACAATAATAGAATTATTTTCTTTTTCATACATATCCCTTTCTTTCCATCATAATCTATTTATTATTTCACCTATAAAATATGATCCTAAATTTAATATTAATGAAATCACATAAGGATTTATTTTTTTATAATTTAATACTTTACTATAGACAAATCCTTCACTAGCAAATGCTAGTATTTCTAAAACAATTAATGAATACATACGGTATCTCATACCATATTTCATCATAATATATATTGGTAAACTAACAACTAAGGGATTAGTCATTACATTAACCAATATAACATTTAATATATCTTTCTTATTTCTTATACCTATTATTACACTAATTATAACTTCAATTATAATAGTAAGCAATAGACATTTAACCATTATTTTTGGTAAATCACTTAGATTCATTTTTTCTTTAATTCCTTAATAACGAATATTAAAGTAAGAATCATAATAATAGCCATTATAGCTAAATAAATATAAAATACAGTTTCATTGCCTCTTATAAATATTGGCTTATAAATATATTTCATCTTTTCTCCTCCTTTAATACCCATCCTAAAGCTATTGAACACAATATAGAGATAACTACTATCAATATAATGTTAATTTGCATAGTTAGTTTAATAAAGAATATTGGTGCTGTTCCTAAGAACAAACCAATAGTAGTAATACCAAATGCTAAACCAGGAGTCTTCTTTAATACTGATACCAAAATACCTAAAGTAATAGCCATTGTCATACTAAAGAACATAACACCTATAATTGAAATAATCATTATATTATCTCCAAAACATAAGAATGGAATGGCTAGTAATGTAGAAAGTATTGCTACTTTTCTAATACCAAACTTATCAGATAAAATACCTCCCAAGCATTTACCTAATCCCATTGTAAAGAAGAATATTACATTTTGAATAGTTGTTTTATTCCAACTTGTTGGAATACCATATCCTATATAACCTCTTACTACTACAACTAGTAATGCTATTAATACAACAAAGTATGGATTAATATCTTTTCTCACATAATCAAATTCTTTACAATTACTCTTCTCATCTACATAAGTATTAGCTAGTAATATAAATGGTATTGTAGATAACATTGGTATTAATAAGATTAAAGGATGAATACCAGTAGTAGCAAGTAATCTACCAGTAATAACACCAAATGCTCCTCCACCAACAAATATTGCTGCAGGTGCTAATCTACCATTAGAACTTCTTAAAGTATTCTCTGCTCCAGCAACATGTAAACAACAATTGCCTAAACACAAAATAATTAAAGAAACATAAATACTCATATCTGTTAAATTCCATATCAAATATGAAATAACTAATAGCAATACACCAATCATACCTACATTAATTTTAGGATATTTATCATTTAAATATCCTATTAAACTTTGTGGTACAAAAGCAAAACCATCATAGATAAATGGTATTAACCATACTATAAAATGATTATTAGTTACTCTTGATAAATAGAAAAAACAAACTACTTCAACTATAAAATGAATATAAAAATATAAATAACCTGTTGTATTCTTTTTCATAAACCCTCCTATAAATCATTAAGTGTTAAAGCTTCAACTATTTCTTTTAATAAATAGATTATTTCATTATCTCTTTTAACAGCATCTCTATTTACTAAATCATAACCCATTTCAAACATCTTTTTACTATAAGGAATTCTAATATAAACAGTATCATCATCAATTAGAATATCAAAACCAGTTTTACTATTTCTATGAATCTCTTCTAATTTAACTAAAACATCTACCGTTAGAATTTCCATAGCTTTTTGTTTATTATTTGTATAAACATCAAATTCTTTTTCAAACTTACTATAATCCATTTCTAATAATTCATCACAATTATTCATCTTGTGTTTGCCTAATGGATCAGTAAGACCTATTCTAGCACCTGTCTTTTTCTTTAACTTAAACTCAATAAATAAACCTTCAAATACCAAGTCTACAGAAGTTTGTACTTTATCAGTTTCTTCATCAATATCAATAATATCTTGTCGTGCTGCAATAATATTCATTACATTAATCTTATAATCTTTATACTTAATTGATAAATGTCTTAAATCTAATATCTTATCAGCATCTTCATCATAGTTAGCATCATCATATTTTGATTTAGAATTAAATGCTATTCCATCATAGCACTCTGAATCATCAAAGTATTTATTAATTATAAAAGTTGATATCTTACTAACATATTCTTCTTCATATCTTTTTTGATTCATTAAAGAATTAACATTACTATTAATAGATTTAAAGATCATAAATGAACCTAAAGCACCAAGAATAATTATTAAAGGAACATTCATTATTCTCATAATTAATAGAACTATAATAACACCTATAAAAACAAATCCTACAATAGCATAAATATTATTATAGAGTATTTGATTATTATAATTAGTATGTTTCTTACCAAGTTCATCTTTATTTAATTCAATAAACTCTTCACATAATTGTTCACTATCTATCATACTATCACCTACAATACATGGTTAGCTTCTACAGCATAATCAATAGTATCTAATATAGAAGTTACTAAATATAGATTTTGCATATCTTTATTAATATATTCTTTATCAATAACACTTTCAGTACCATAATCAAATAATGAACCACGTTCATAAACTCTGATATATACTTTGTCTCCTATAAAAGAAACATCAAATCCATACTTATCAGTAGATGCATACATCTGTTTAAATATTTCCATTACATCAGAAGTTAACAATTGCATACTTTTAACTTTATCATCAGTATAGACATTAAAACATTTTTCAAATTCGCCTGAATCCATTTCTAGTTTACTTTTACCTATACCTATATCATAGTTCTTAGTAATAGACATTCTAGTACCTATACTATAACCCATATTAACTTCCATAAATAAACCATTAAATACAGTAGTAGTATGAGTATCACCATCAGAATCTGTAGTTTCTTCTTCTAAAAGAATATCCATTAATTTAATATCTTTATTCTTATACTTTAAACTCATTTGTTTACGACAATAACTTCTATCATAACTTTCATGGTAACCTACACTTCTATATAGTTGTCTAAACTCATAATGATCTCCTTCAAATATAGTAATATCACTATAAAATCTAGAAGCCATTTCTTTACCTATTAATTCATCATACTTTCTACTATACGCAGCCATCTTTTTACTAGTTAATACAGAGAAAACAACCATAACAATGACAATACCAAATACCAAACCCATCATCATCATTACAACTCCGAATAAATCGAAGTTTCCACGTTGAGTCAACATAATAAAAGCATTAATCAAAATAGCACCAACAATACAAATAATTAATGCTGTTTGAATCTTACGATAAAAAGCAACTTGTTCAAATTCACCTTTTAATTGTTGTTCATATTTATCTTTTAACTCTTCACATAATTTATCTATTTCTATCATTTCAATCACCCTATCTCAAGGAAATTAGTATCATAATAATGATGAACTAATCTTATTATTTCTTTAATTGTTTCTAAACATTTCATATCATAAATAACATTATTCTTATCTATTGGATCAAGCTTTGATACATTAAATAAGTTATCAGCAATATATAAACGAATATATAACTTATTTCCATCAATAACTAAATCAAACTTACATGGACTAGTTTTATATAATTCAGTTATATCTTGTAAAAATTCTGAATTTATTAATTGCATAGAACTTATTTTATCATCAGTAAATACATTAAAGAATTTTTCAAATAAAGAATAATCCATTTCTAATTCTTCTAGGTAATCCATACGACTATACAACTCATGATTTAGACATACACAAATCTTAAAATCAAATAATATATCCATATCTACTTCTACATATGTACCATTAAATAGATTATGATAAGATTTATTACCATCTTCATCTTGAGTTATCTTACCTACTGATAAATTGGCTAACCTAGTATTTTCATTTTCATTTACTAAAGACCATTGATCATGAATAACAAAATCATTAGTTCCTTTTAAATAAAATCCTGCTTTTTTATATCCTTCTTCTATATTAAAAAAACCAAATTGAACATTTTCAAAATAATAATTTAACAAATCAATTCCAACGGTATTAACATACTTACTTCTAAACTTTAAATATTGATCTGATTCTTTACCAGCTGTATCTCTTCTCATGAAAACATATATAATTAAAGACATTAATGCAAATACAAAGATAATAATGCCTAAACCTAGAAACTCTAAAAAGATTTTTTCTGATGCAACTAAACGAACTATTAATACTACAAGTGGTATTAATAATAAAGCGATTAGGAACTTAATAGTAACTGAATCTAAAACACTAAAATCGTTTTCTCCATCTAGTTTATCATAATATTTTTTCTTAATCTGTTCATAAACCTCATCGTATTTACTCATAGATTAATCTCCACATTTTCCTTTTCTTCTTCCTTAGCTTCAAAATAATTTTCTTTTCTATATCCATATAACATAGCAAATAAATTACTTGGGAAAGACATAACTGCATTATTATAAACATTAACTTCACTATTATATACTCTTCTAGCAGCTTGTAATTGACTCTCCATCTTAGATAATTGTTTTTGTAAATCTAAGAAATTCTCATTAGCTTTTAATTCAGGATAATCTTCTTTTAAAGCTATAACTCTATTTAAGTCATTATTAGTTTCCATACCATCTTTAATACTTTCAGTTTGATTATATCTATTTCTAGCTTCTACAACATCTTTAAATAATTGTTCTTCATGTTTAGCATAACCTTTAACTGTTTCAACTAAATTAGGTATTAAATCAAATCTTTGTTTTAAATAAACATCAATACTAGATTTACTATTTCTAATATTATTACTTAATCTAATAAATTTATTCCTTTCTGCTATAAACATAATTATTAGAACTACTATAACTATTATTCCTATTACAATTACATTTTCCATTCTTATCACCTATTTAATTATACCATAGGTAAATTTGAAAAAATACCCATTTTATGCTATAATTACATTACGTAAGAGGGAGTAGTTCTCATAGCAATATGGTTTATATTCGTCAATACTCAATCGGAATAAACTTAATTGAACAAGACTTTTATGAATTATTCATAAGAGTCTTTTTTTTCGTCGTTTGACTCTTATGTCAAAGGGGGAATAATATAATGATGAAAGTAGAATTACGCGGTGATTTAGATAAAGTTGTAATGGATTTAATGCAATTACGTAAGAGAGGATATGATGTTTACTGTGAATTTGGTAAACATATACTATATTCAAGAGACGTAACATTAGATTCAGCTTTCTTAGAAATAAAAGGATGCACATATCATGAATTTTTAAGAAAAAGAAGACAAGAATTTAGACAATATCGTGAAGAAGAAAAACAAGCTTTAGCTTTTGCTAAAGCTAAATATCCGAGTTGGATTGAAAGAGGTCATAAATATATACCAGAAGAATTATGGGCTAGATGGGAACAATGTGTTCAAAAAAGAATCCGTGATTTATACCATGGTATTGAAATTGAAAACTCATTAGCCATTATTGAAGCTCATGCTGAAGGTAAAAGTATCGAAGAAATAATTAATTTAATCGAGAGTCAAAACACTTCAGGTGAATCTTATGATTTAATAGAATCAATAATTACATTCTTCTATCCTGCTGGAAACGAATTATTTCAACAAATCACTGAGTATAAAAATCAATCTAAGAGATTATCTTAGTAAAAAAAAGACACTAATGTGTCTTTTTTTATAATCTAATTTTAAATGTCTTAGGTGCTAACTTATAAGTAAGTAATAAACCTACAATAGAATAAATAATCGTAAAGATAATTACAACAGGTCCTATTATATGTAATGGTAATGGTATTTCCATATATGCAGGGAAATAACATACTAAATAAACTAAAATATTAATAAATGAATAAGCTTTATTCTTAACTTCTGTATTCTCACTAAAAGGTTGTAATAAATAATACATAACTAAATAGTGAATTGAGAAGAACATACTCATACTTATAATAGTTAAAACAAATAAAACATAATTCATAACATTAGTATCATTAGTAATTAACAATAATAAAACTCCACCTACTGCCATAACCATTGCTGGAAATAAATTAAGTTTAATAGCAGTTTTCAATCTCCTAGTAAACATCTCTAAGATAGTTCTAGGTGATCTATATAAACGATAATTAAGTAAAGCACAATCACAATTCATAAACATTGCTTTACAAATTTGATCTCCCCTATTTATAAAATACATGATTAATGCTATATATGGCATACCATTCATTAAGAACTTATGTATAGACTCTTTCATATCAAAGAAATAAGTAATTAAACATAAAAATAATACAATAACACCTAACCATAAAGTAGCAGTATTAACTGGCTTAGTTAACATCTTCCTATGTCTCTTAACAAATAACTCATGGATAAAATCAAAACCATCTAAATTACTAGTAGTATTATCATACTCAATAGAAGCAGTAATCGCTTTTAAATTGGCTTCCTTAAATTCAGTTTCTTCTAACTTACTAGTATATAATAACTTAAATGTTTTATGATACTTATTATATTTTATTAAATAAATAGTACTTATTATTCCAGTAATCAAAAATATTAACGATAATGCAATAGCAATTCCTGCAAAACTATATGTATCATACATGAAAAGATATAAATAAAGAAATACCATAACTCCCATAATAACAAGGAAATTTACAATAGCAATAACACCTTTTTTATAAGATAATTTAATCTTTAAAGCTGTTGTTGATATACTCATACTTAAATAAACTAATGGAAGTACAAATGCCAACAATATATTAGCTTTCATTAAATGCATAATAACTATTAACACAGGTGTAAATGCAATATATGCTTTTATTAAATCTACTAAATAATTAGTTAATAAATATTTCTTGGGATCCATTCTTAAATGAGTAACTAAATAATCTGCATCTCTATTACTATTAAATGTAATTGGTATAAATACATTAATAAGCAATGAAAATATTATGAACAGCATCAAGAATGACATTAATCCGCCATCCATTAAGTTCTTATTAAGAAAATACATCAATACAATGATTCCAGCTTTTAATAACAACATTATAAAACCAATAATAAAGCCCATTATAGAACCTATTTGTTTAAATGCTTCTTCACCATATATACTA
>JAFPMR010000090.1 GCA_017411235.1 Bacilli bacterium
AATTAAAGGAGTAGAGAATCTTCCTACTAAGAGAAAACTAAATAATTATGAATTTGATAAAGAAAACATGGAATGGTTAAATAAGATATTAGAGTTATGTAAAAAGAATAATATTAAACTAATCTTAGTTAAAGCTCCTTCTGTATATCCATATTGGTATGATGAATACGATGAACAAATAATTAGTTATGCTAGTAGAAATGATTTGTTATATGTAAATCTATTAGATAAAGCAGATGAAATGGGTATTGATTATAGTAAAGATACTTATGATGGTGGATTACATTTAAATTTAAATGGTTCAGTTAAAAATAGTAAATATTTTGGTAAAATATTGAAAGAAAGTATTGATTTAAATGATTATCATGGAGATAATTATTATGAGGAGTTACTTAAAAAGTATAGGGAGGAGATTAAGTAATGAAAAAGAAATTATTATTGGTATTGTTAATAAGTGCTTGTTTATTAACAATAGTTGGATGTGGAAAGAAAGATGAAAAGAAAGAGGATTCTTATAAAATAGAATTTGCAGGAGTTAATATTACTCCTGGAGAAACTCTAGATATTAAAAAGATTAATAAAGAATATGATAAATCTGAAGTTCCTGATTGTGCTTTAGGCGGAAAAGGTTTAGTATATACGTTTGAAGAATTAGAGATATCTACTAATGAAGAAAATAAGATATACTCAGTTTATTTTATTGATCCTAATATGAAGACTAAAGAAGGCATTGCTTTAGGTGATGAAGTAAGTGCTGTTAAGAAAGCTTATGGAGATAAAGAAATAAAAGATGGTGTATTAAAATATAGTAAAGGTAAAGTAGAAATTAATTTTAATATTAGTAATGATGTTGTAGATAGTATAGAATATTTATTACTAAGTTAGGAGATTTGAAGTGGGAAAACACAAAGAAAAGAACAATGTAATAAAGTATTCCCAAACTAAACAAAATAATGAATTGTTTCAAGAACAAGTAAATCAAAACAGAATTAAAGAAGAGGATTTACTTGGAGAAACTAGAGCTATTACTTTTTTAGAAAAGACACAATTATTAAAACCAGTAATTGAGGAAAAGCAAGAAGTAGTTCTACCTGAAATGAAGAAGGAAGTTAAGGAATCAAAAAGAATGGTATTAGCTATGCTAATACTTCTTTTGGTGGGTGTTAGTTTACTTTGTGGTTTTCTTTTATTAAGACATAAGTTTAAAGATGTTACATTGGAAGTTGGAACAAGAGATATTGATGTTAATACTTTCTTGGTTAGTAAATTATATAAGGGAAGAGCTTCTGTTGTAACTGATTTAAGTAGTATTGATTATGATCATGTAGGAGAATATGATGTTACTTTAAAATATGGTAGTAAAGAAGAAACAGTTAAGTTGGTTTTAGAAGATACAACAGCTCCTGTTGTAGGATTTAAAGATGTTTCTGAATATACTGGATATGAGATTAATCCTCATGATTTTATTGATTATGTAGATGAGTATTCTGCATATACTATTTCTTATAAAGAAATAGATGAAGTAGATAATACAAAGTATGAAGATTATCGTATTCAGATTAGTGTTAAAGATGAATTTGGTAATGAGACAGTTGAAGAAAGAATACTATCTTTAGGTTGGTTAAAAAGAAATGTTACTGTTGAAGCTGGAGAAAAGAATATTAAAGATAGTTTAGTTGTTAATCAAAAACAAGATGCTGGTAAGATTCCAGATTCTGCAATTAAATCAATAGATGTTACTACTGCTGGTGTATATGAAATAGTAGTTAATTATGGTGGAGAAGATTATTTCTCTAAAGTTACTGTTGTAGATACAACAGCACCTACTTTAGTATTAAAAGATGTTTCTATTTATGAAAATGGTAAAGTAAGTAAAGATAGTTTTATTTCTAAAGCTAATGATAATAGTGGTAAAGTAACTACTACTTTATTAACTACTATTAAGTATGGTAGTTATGGTAGTCAAAAAGTTGAAATAGAAGCTAAAGATCCTAGTGGTAATGTTACTACTAAGGAAGCTACTTTAACTATTAAAGAAGATAAAAAAGGACCTACTTTTAGTGGTCTTGGTGCATTAAGTATTAAGAAGAATGCTAGTGTAGATTATAAAAAAGGTGTTAAAGCTACTGATAATGTTGATGGAGCTGTAGAATTTACTTATAACGATAGTAGTGTTAGTTATGGTACTGCTGGTACTTATTATGTTACTTATACTGCTAAAGATAGTAAAGGTAATAAGACTACTTCTAAAAGAGCAGTTACTGTTCAACATGATTCTAGTGATACCCAAAAGAAAGTTAATGAATATGCTGATTCTCTAGGTAGTGATGTTACTACATTAGTTAATGGTGTAAGAAAGTATATTAGGTATTCTAGTTCTTGGGGCGGAGATGATCCTGTATGGTATGGATTAACTGAGAAGAGAGGAAATTGTTTTGTACATGCTAAAGTATTACAAGCAGTTTTAAATAGAAAAGGTATAACTAATAAATTAATATGGACAAAGGATAAATCTCATTATTGGAATCTAGTTTATGTTGGAGGACAATGGAGACATGTTGATTCAACTCCTGGAAATAATTATGTTTTATTAACAGATGAAGTAATGGCAACTAAGCCACCTGTTACTAAGGGTGGTGGATGGGATCCATCCGGATGGCCTGCAGCTAATTAAAACCAAGTAAAGACTTGGTTTTTTATTATTTTATTATTTTAATAATTGTTATATAATGATAATAGGGAATATTAAAGAGGTGGTTATGTGGCTACATTAACTGTTAAAGAACTTAGAGAAAACCTCAAGGGGAAAGTTATGGAACTTGGTGTAGATCCAATGTTTTCTATAAATCCTTCATTCGATGCGGTTATTAATAGGTTTGATTCTTATATAGCTGATATGACTTTGGGTAGTGATGCAGAACATGTACCTGTAAAAAAGGATGGAACTAAATTAGAATTTGAATGGACGAATGCTGATGGTAAAGAATATCAATATATTATTATTTGTCAGAATCCAGATAATCTAATATGTCGTTCTACAGAGTATAGTTTTTCTCATCATGATGATGAGTTAAAGAGAGATATCTTTTGTAAGATTGCTATGGAACAAGTAGTTGAATATACAAGGGATTTACAAGTTACAACAATGCAAGAAAATGGTTCTGTTATTTATAATAATCGTCCTCAAGTTAATGAATGTAGTAACAATACTTGGACTTCAATTTCTGCTTATACCAAGGAAGGTATAATGTATGAACAAGAATATAAAGGATTTGAAGGATCTACATTAACTGGTTTTATTGAGGATGTAAGTATAAATTCAATGTTATTTATTCCTAGAGAAGGTAGTAGAGCTAATAACTTCTTTTCTGATAAATATGATCAAAGGACTTTGCTTAGAAGAGTTAAGTTTGACATAGCAAGAGTTATGCATATTGAACCTAAAAGGAAGATTAAGTATTGTGCTGAAGTACAACTTGATATTGATCATGGTTTAAGGGATATGAGGTTAATTAATAATAATACTGACCCTTATCCTAGAGAAGTTAAAATAGAACCGATGAGTAAGGAAAAGATTGAAGCTATTCTTTGTAAAGAAGACCCTGATGTTGCTGAAGCATTAAGACCATTTACTGAAGGAAGAGATACTTATTCTTATGATTCATTCTTGGATAGTCATTATTTATATGAGTTTCCAGTAGGGAGATAGAGATATGAAAAAAGTTAGTACATTAATTATTGCAATAATTTGTTTAATTGCTGCTATAGCAGCAGGTTTTGGTGCTTATAAGTACTATAATGTAAAGGAACCAAGTCCTGGTTCTGGTAATCAAACAGAGAAACCTAATACACCACCTAAGGAATATAATGATACTGATTATAATGTTAGGTTGATTAAAACTGTTAATAGTACGCAAAATGATAATTATTTAATTAGTCCTTATTCTATTGAGATAGCTTTAAATATGTTAAAAGCTGGAGCTAAAGAAGATACTTATAAACAGATAGAAGATGTTGTAGGTACAAGAGATATTCCAGTATTTAATGTTAAAGATAGAATTAGTGTAACTAATGGAGCATTTATTAAAGATATTTATAAAGATAGTGTTAAAAAAGAATTTTATGATAAATTAGCATCTTTTGATGCAGAGTTAATCTTTGATAAATTTACAACACCAGTTAAGATTAATAATTGGGTTAAGGAACATACTTATGAAATGATTCCTGAGATTTTAAAAGAAATTAGTCCTGATTTTGTTATGGGATTAGCTAATGCAGTTGCTATAGATGTATTATGGGATCATGATTTTGAATGTATAAATACTAATGATCAAGAATTTACTAAATCTGATGGTAAAAAGATGAAAGTAGAAATGATGCATAATAGATATGACGATGGGGATACTAAATATTTTGAAACTGATGACGCTAAAGGTATCATTCTTCCATATAGAGCATATGATAAAAATGGTAATGATGAATATCATAGTGATGAAACTGAATTTACTCAATTAGAGTTTGTTGGTATTTTACCTAATGAAGATGTAGATAAATATATTGAAGGTTTAACTTCTGAAAAACTAACTAAATTTGATGAAAAAGTAACAACTACTAAAGATGCAATTATTAGTGTATCTTTACCTAGATTTTCATATAGTTTTGATTTAGAGAGTTTTATGGATGTATTAAAAGCTATGGGTATTAAAGATGCTTTTGATTCTGAAAAAGCAGATTTCTCTGGTATTATGGATATGCCATTATATGTAAGTACTGCTATTCATAAAACATATATTGATTTAAATGAGAAAGGTACTAAAGCTGCTGCTGTTACATACTTTGGTATGGATAAAGCATCTGCTGCAGATAGAGAAAAGGATAAAAAACAAATAGTATTTAATAAGCCTTTTATCTATATGATTAGAGATAGTAAAACTAAAGAAATATTATTCTTTGGTGTAGTAGAAAAACCAAATGAATGGAAGGGAAGTACTTGTGCTGATGAAGAATAATAAAGTTCAATTAACAGTTTTAATATTAATTCTTTTCTTGAGTATAGGATTATGTGTAGGATGTAAGAAGAAAGAAGAAAAGAAAGAAGATAATAAAGAAACTGAAGTTAAGAATGTTGCTTTTAATGAAAGAATTGTTAAATTAGTTAATAGCGATGAAAAAGATAATTACTTAATTAGTCCTTATTCTATTGAGATTGCTTTAAATATGCTTAAGGATGGAGCTAAGGAAGATACTTATAAACAAATAGAAGAAGTTATTGGTTCTAGAGAGATTCCTGTTTTTACATCTAAAGATAGAATTAGTGTAACTAATGGAGCATTTATTAAAGATGATTTTAAAGAATTTGTTGAAAAAGATTATTATGATAAATTAGATAATTATAAAGCAGAGTTAATCTTTGATAAGTTTACAACTCCAGATGCAATAAATAACTGGGTTAATGAACATACTTATGGAATGATTCCTAAAATTTTAGATGATATTAATCCTGATTTTGTTATGGGAATAGCAAATGCAGTTGCTATTGATGTTGAATGGCAAACGCAATGGAAATGTGAAAATACTGATAAGCATGAGTTTACTAAAACTGATGGCACTAAGATGGACACTGAAATGATGTTTGCAAATTATACAAACGGTAAAAATTTGTATTTTGAAATAGATGGTGCTAAGGGTGTCGTTTTACCATATAGTAAATATAGTGTAGATGGTGAAAAGGTTTATGATGAAGAAGGTATTCAATTAGAATATGTTGCTATAAGACCTGAAGGAACTGTTGATGAATTCATTAATAATTTAAAAGACAATCAATTAAAAGAGATTGTTCCTAATGTTGATGGCAAATATGAATTAAATGTTAGCCTTCCTAGATATGGTTATGACTATAAGTTAGAGAACTTTATGGATATTTTACAAAAGATGGGTATTAAGGATGCTTTTGATAAAAATAATGCTAATTTTGAGGGTATAGCTACAAAAGAAAACTTAAGAAAACATAATCCTGAAGCTTATAATTTATATGTAGAAGATGCTATACATCAAACTCATATTGATTTAAATGAGAAGGGTACTAAAGCTGCCGCTGTTACATATTTTGGTTTAAATGAAGCAACTTCAGCTTATGATCCTAACCCTCCAGTTGTTAAAGAAATAGTATTTGACAAACCATTCGTTTATATGATTAGAGATAGTAAAACTAAAGAAATATTATTCTTTGGTGTAGTAGAAAAACCAAATGAATGGAAGGGAAGTACTTGTTCTGAATAAGAGTAGAAATACTCTTTTTTTGTGTTATAATAACATTGGTTCTGTTGTCTAGATATTTTAATGGATAAAATACTTCCCTCCGAAGGAAGAGATATAGGTTCAATTCCTATTCTAGACACCATTTTGTTAATAACAAAAAAAGAGATAATTATCTCTTTTTTATTATGCTATAATTATAATAGGTGAATGCTATGAAAATGAGGGTAAAAGACATTTTTAAAATTTGTTTTCATGTTATTACTTTAATAGCAGCATTCGTACTTGGTTTTTTTGTGGTTATTAAAGGAGTCAAGTTTGACTTCTTAGACTTTTTAAATAAAGAGGAACCTAAAAATATAGAAGTTGTTGAAACAGAGGTTTCTAATGAATATCTAGAAAATCAGTTATTACAAGATTGGAAGGATCGAGTTTTAACAGTTGATGAATATTTTAGGAATCTATTATTTGCTGAATATGATAAGGAATATTTAAGCAATAGGTATTATCCATTAAAGAGAACTGATTTACCTTTAGATACAGATTTTATTGCATCTACTTATGCAACGAAGATTACTGATACAACTTTAAATTATTATTTAAATAGAGTTTTACTTACTGGTCTTACTTTTGATCCAAGTATAGAAAATCCTGAATATAGTGATGAAGAGATTATTGCTTTTGGGGATCCAGTATATGCTAGTGATATTAGTAAGAGAGTTAATTTAAATAAATTATTTGTTTCTGGTAATAGTAATTTTGTTATTTGGTATACAACTACTGGTAGTAGTGCTATATCAGAATCACAAGCAAGAGAGATTGCCCAAGAGTTAGAAGTATCTAGATATACTTATGATAAGATGTATAATCGTTATTTTAAATTTAAACCTGATTTTATTAATAGTGGTTCAATACATGATGCACAATTAAGAGTATATGCAGCGAATGGAATTGATAAATCATTACTTACTAGTGCTATGCAGGTTTATGTAGTTGATTATTTAGACAATGCAGCTGCAAAGTATGTTGTTGCTGATAAATTAAATGAAATATATGATAAGTTTCAATACGGAAGTATTGAAGGATCTATACCAGGGCCTTATATGATTATAAGAGCTAAGTCATATAATGATTCGAAAGAAAGAACTATGCAAGTTGTTAATAGAGAATTGTTTAGACATTATCAATATAATGTTTATTGTCCTGATGAAAGCTGCGTTATTAATGATGATCCATATTATTTTGATGCGATGGCTACATATGCTAGTGCTATGGCCACTAAGAAATATACTTATAAAGGATTTATTAATGACTGGGCAGCTATTGCTAGAGAACATTCTTCAGATTTATTAAGTACGGAAACAATTAATAAATATGGTATTAAGAATATCTCTAATGCATTAAGTTTATACTTATATTATTATTCTAAGATAGTACCTGATGCTGATAGGAAGATTATTGAAACATTATATGAAAGTAATCCATTCTTAAAACTAGAGCAAAAAGCAGAAGATGGATACTTAGTAGAAATGATTCAAAATATGGCAATGGATTATATTAGGCAAGATATGGATAATGCTAATGTAATAGCATCTCCAGAAATTGAATCTGAGATTCATGCTATTGATAAAATAGCAGAAACAGCTAATTATGAAAGAGTAGGTATTGAAAAACTAGGTATAGATTATTATGTTTTGGAAAAAGGAGATAATGCTAGTTATTTAATTGAGTTTAGTAGAGGCAATGCTAAGGTTACTTGTTTATTAGTTGGTGTTGTTGGAGAGAATTATTCAGTTATATCTAAAGCACCAATTGGAACAGTTAATGTAAGATTTGATACAAAGAATTATCCTACTTATGAAAAATATTATATAGTTATAGCTAATTCTAGTATTTTAGAAGAGAATGTTTACTCTTTAGATGTGGTAGCTTCATAGAATGTCTTTTGACATTCTTTTTTTTAATTTTATTGATATTTTATGCAAAAAATAGTAAGATTATAGTAGGTGAAGTAGTATGAATAGTAACAGACAATTATTTAATCGTTTAACTGTATACGTAATAGTTTTTGTATTAGTTACAGTTAGTTATATTAATTTTACTAAAACACAAGAAGGCAATGCCTTAGATACTGAACCAGATATTGTTATGTTAGATACTACTAAAGCTGTAGAAGCACCAAGTGAAGAAGAAATTGACGAGTTAGATGAAAATATGGTTCTTGGTGAAATTGATATTGAAGATTTAGAAGAAACAGAAGCTACTGAAGAAGAGAGTTAATCTTCTTTTTTTATGCAATAAAAAAAGAGTTTTAAACTCTTTTATTCAACACTAATTAATTTAGCCATTACTAATTGATTGTAACGGTAATATTTTTCATAGTATCTTTTATCCATTGAACAAGTTTGTAGTATTAAGATTTTATCATTTTTGGATACAGATACACCTGTGTCATAATCTGAATTGTTTTTATATTCTTGAATTTTCTTTTCCCATTCTGCATCAGTATAACGCATTACACGATAGTATTCTAATCCTTCGTCATAGTCATCGTTAGCAACTGAGATATATACAGAGAAGATTTGGTATTTATATGTATGACCATTATATTTTACTGTAATATATTGATGTTGCTTATAGAATGCCTCATTACCATTATAATTTTGTAAATAGTTAAATGGTGCTGAACCATCTTTAGCACTATGTGAATAGATTATTGTTTTACGACCATTAAAGTCGTTACGATAATCAATAAATGGAACACCACGATAATTCTTTTTACCTGATAATGTATGATCTAGATAATAATATGATGTATCATCACTAACTAAATCTTTTTTGAAATTAGAATTTGATATGGAAATAGAACCTACTTCTTTACCAAATTTATCATATCTAACTGTTTCTTGTTTTGGTTCTTCAGTTTTAGTTTCAGTCTTAGTTTCAGTTTTGTTTGTCGTAGTACTTTTTTTAGTTGTTGTACTCTTTTTAGTAGTTGTTGTTTTCTTAGTAGTTTCTTCTTTTTTAGCTTTTTGTTCTTCAACTACTTGAGTTTCTTCTTTAATTTCTTCAACTGGTATTGTACCAATTACTTCAGTAGTTTCATTAGATGCTTTATCTAATACTTCAATTAAAGAAATCTTTTCAGTAGCTATTGAATTACTATTAGAACTTTGAATAGTTCCTAAACTAATTATTGATATTAATAATAATATTAGTGTATTAATAGACAGAGAATTTCTCCAAATCTTTTTCATATTAACCCCCTCATATTGCCATAATTATACCTTTATATGGGAGATTAGACAAATTTTGCTATGTTTTTTGGCAATAAAATTTGCTTTAAAATAGTGATTATGGTAATATACATAACTGTCAGAGGGTTTTTATGGAAAGTGAATTGGTTATTTAACTTTCTATATGAAGAAGTCTTGTACTTCTTCTTTTTTTTGCTATAATAAGTGCCAGGTGATACTATGACTATAGATGTTGATAAATTAAGAGATGCTTTAATAGATTATTTTGGCACTGCTATGCAATTTAATCCACAAGCAGTAATAGAATTAGGTGAAGTAGAAAGCGCAAGTCCTGAAAGACTTGTAGAAATAGCTTTAGCTAATGGATTTGATTTAAGTGACTTTGAAGTAAATAAAGGTAGAAGATTTTAAAATCTTCTTTTTTTTGCTATAATCTATATGATGGTGATAGAGATGACTGAAGAGTATTATACATGGTTAGCTTTAGATGCAACTGATGAAGAATTCGAAAAAGAAATATCATCTGTAATAGAAAGACCAAGGAATGAATGGATTGTTGCTCAAATAGATAAAGGTCTAAGAGAGAATATGGCGGTCATGAAGGAGTTAACTACATCTGGAGATGAAGAAGATGCAGAGATAGCTAGAGAAATTGCTGCTCAAATTAGTGTACGTTTAGGTCTTTTAAGAGCAATGATAGATTCTTATCGAGATAATGCTAATCTAGCTCAAGAATTAGAAGACGATCCTGGAGAAGTAAAAGTAGTATTTGCAAGAAACACTTATGATAATATTATGTGTCGTAAGGATTTTGAAGATATAGAGAGTTATGGCGATGATAAATATGATTTGCTATTAGGTTTACTAGATCGTTTATATGCAGGAGATACTAATTTTAATTCAGAAAAACAAAGACCATTAGCTTCTAGTGCTAAATTAAAAGGTATTTATGAATTGAAAGATTATCAAATACGTTTGATTTATATGAGAGAAGGGGAATACACTGTTGTAATTGGTGCAGTTGTAAAAAAAGATGATAACGATAAGAGATATCGTTCTAGTTTAGAAAATATGAAAAAGAAGAGTGAATTATACCGTCGAGCAGTTAGAGAAGGCTTATTAAACATGGAAGAAGAGCTAGAAAGAGCTCAAGAGTTTAGAGATTCTATTTCTGATGGAGTTAGAAGGGGCGGTAGATAATATGGAATATAAAGAAAAAAGAGATATAGATCAAATAAAAAAATCTCTATCTGATCAATTATTAAAGAGTTTAAGATTAAGTGGTAATAATGCTTTAGATGCTTTGTTATATAGCGGTTATTCATATGAAGAAATAACAGAGTTATTGACTAGTTATAATAATGTATCAGGTTTAGATTTAATTAATTGTAATGATGTAATAGAAAAGACACTATCTAAGTAGTGTCTTTTTATTTACACTTTCAAAAAAGAATATCGCTGTATATGTTTCTATTTATGATATATTTAAAATAGAAAGTGTGATTATATGAAGTCATTTAAAAGAGTTGTCGGTTTTTGTTTGTTATTTTTTGCATGTTTATTCTTGATTAGTTGTGGCGGCAAAGTTAAAACCGAACAACTAAGATGTTCTAAGCAATTAACTAATGCTGATGGTTTATTAACAACTATGTCTACTGTATCTGATTTTGAAGACGATAAATTAGCTACTATTACTTTGAAGTGGTCTGCAAGATATGATAAGAATACTTATACAGATGATGAAATACAAACATTAGCTAATGATACAGCTCTTTCATATAAAAAGACTTATGGAGATAATAAGAATATTAAAATAAGTTCTGTTAAAACAGGAGATTATGAATATACTGTTAATTTAGTAGTTGAGTACAACAAATTAACTGATGAAGAAAAGCAAAAGTATGGTTTTGATTTTGATGGAGATTTGGAATCTTCTAAAGCTGATTTTGAAAAAAGTGAGTATACTTGTAAGTAAGATTTTTATCTTACTTTTTTTATGTTTAAATTTGACAAAAATAGTATATATATCTAGAATATTTGCTTACGAAAAGAGGAATATTATGGATAGTGTAAGAGATATGATTATTAGTAAGTCTTTAGGTCCAGTAGAAGTAAGTAGAGGAGTACAAGACTTATTAAATGAATATGAATATAATAAACAAGTTTTCGATGAAAGTTATAGAGATAATCCTTTATATGCCTTATTAAAGATTATGGTATATACAAAGAGATGTGCAACAACAATTGCTAAAAAGAATATTCAATCATTTTGTTGGGGCAATAGTGCTGCTGATAATTATAAAGTATATAGATTATATATGAGAGATTACCAATTTGCATTGGATGCATTTAATGGATTATTTGAATTAAATGAAGCAGAAAAAGAAAGATTAGATGATATTAGAAGAAGACTAGTAGATTCTATAGCTGTACAATATCCAGATAATACATCTTTAATGCTTGATATATTTGATACTGATAGTCAGTTATATACTGTGGAGGGAATTGAATATGCCAGATAATGAATTTAGTAATATGAAAGCTATGTTTGGTTATGATGAGTGGAATGATGAAATGATTGCACTATATAATAAATATAGTTTAGTTAGAGAATTAAATCATGATTTGATGAAAAGATGTCCAGTATATGCTATGTATGCATTATCTGAATATTTAAAAAGAAAAAAGACAGATATTGAATGTGATCTTAGAGCTACTATTGATGAAATATATGTTAAAGCTGGTAGAGATCCTATGATGTTTGCACAAGCACATATGGAAGCAGAAAGAGTTACTTATGAAACTTTAAAACCTGTTATTGAAGATATGATGACTGCTAGAATGTATTTTGTTATAGCAATGCATAAATCTAGAGAAGAGTATAGAGATTATTTAAGTAAGAAAGAAGAAATGTTTAATGCTAGAAAAACTAAGTAATACTTAGTTTTTTTTATGTTAAAATAATTGTAGGTGATTTTTATGAAGAAGTTTATATTACCAAATTATGAAGATTCGATAGTTAATCTAGCTTGTAGTATTAGAAAATACTTTGAGATAGATTATAAACATAAAACATTAAAAGATATAGATGATTTATTAAAGAATAAACAACCAAAGAATGTAGTAGTTATTTTATATGATGGTATGGGTTATAACTTGGTTAAAAGAAATATACCTGGTAGTTTTTTGGATAAACATATGACTAGAAGTTTTAGTAGTGTAGCTCCTGCTACAACTACGGCTTCTACTACATCTATTATTACTGGTAAGTATCCTAAAGAACATGGATGGTTAGGTTGGGATTTGTATTTTGAACCACTAGATAAGATAGTAACAATGTTTACTAATTGTTATAAAGATACGGAAACTAAAGTTGCAGATCATAGTGTAGCTTGGAAATATTACTATACTAAAACTATTATGGAAGAAATTAATGAAGCTGGTAAGTACAGTGCAAGATATATTTCACCATATGGAGATATTAAATATGACAAATTAAATGAAATGTTAGATTTGATTTATAAAGAATGTCAAAGTGATGGAAGAAAATATATTTATGCATATCATCCAGAACCTGATAGTTCGATGCATGAATTAGGTACTGATCATAAAAATGTATTAAAACTATTTAAAGAGATTAATGATAAAACAGAAGAGATGTGCAATAAACTAGGTGATGATACAGTAGTTATTATTGTTGCCGATCATGGACATTTAAATAGTGAAGGCATTTTATTAGATGACTATCCTGATTTTAAAGATACTTTAGATGGTGATATCTGGATAGAGGGTAGGTTATGTTCTTTTAGAGTAAAAGATGAAAATAATTTTAAAAAGTTATTTAAGAAATACTTTAGTAAAGATTTTGAATTATATACAAAAAAAGAAATAATCGATATGAAATTATTTGGTATAGGAAATAATGAACATGAATTATTTAGGAAATCTTTAGGTGATTATTTTGCTTTAGCTAAAGAAAATAAATACTTTAGATATTGCGAAGAATCAGTTGATTTAAAGTCAATGCATGCAGGATTTACTGAGGATGAAATGTTAATACCTTTAATTGTTTATTATAAGTAAAACGTAAAAGTTTTACTTTTTTTATGCACTTTGTTACTTTTTGTAACAAAGTCTATTGACTTTATACCTACTTAGTATTAAAATGTAACTATGTGGGGAGATGATATTGGTGACAACGAAAATTGATTATGCTGATGCACACAGAATTCTCTATGAATTCTACCAACAAAGATATGTTGGTCATACTGTTAGCTTTAGTATTGAAGATCAAACAACAGTTAGGTATGACAGTGATGGAGATGCATATAAGGTAACAGAGAAAGTTGGTAAGCTTGTTATTTCAAAACCGATAAAAGGTTTAGAAAATCACGTGTTATCTTTTGAGCAAACTATACCAAATCTTGAAATGAGAAAAATATTACTTGAATTGTTGAATGTAATCTTCGCAGATGAGAACTTATCTGTTAGTGGTATTGTTTTTAAGTCAAACCAAATAGATTTAGCAGTAAATGAAATTGATGTCAAAAAATTAACATTGAATAGAGGTACTAAGTAGGTGATGTTATGAAGTTTAGAATTGATTATTCTTACATCGAAAAAATGCTTAGAGATTATTATGAAAAACAATATGTAATGGATGGTTTGCTACTTAAACTATTTGTTAAAGAAGTTTCTGATGGTGCTCATGGATGGTTTGAAGGAGATACTCATTTTGAAATGTCTGCTTTGATAATTAGAAATAGAGAACTTATAGTTGGAATAAAAGATAAGAGATTTATTGTTCCTGCTCAAGATAGTGAAGTTATTAAAGAAAAGGAAATCAAGGATATTATCAGACCGATGTTTGATGAATCTTTGAAAGATCAGAATTTGAAAGTTGATTACTTTATCTTAGAAGAAAGTGGCGTTGATGTTTATTTAGAAGAAATAGAAAAGAAAAAGATATTGATGAAGCGATAAGTAACAAAGTTAAAAAAAGTATTGAATAATGAATAAGGAGAGTATAATATGAAAGTGTTAGAAAAAGGTCCTGGATGGAGTATGGAATGTAAGTGTACTGGGGTTGGCAACGGCGGATGTGGTTGTGGAGCTAGGTTGTTAATAGAAAGAGGAGATATTTACTTAACTCATCACTATGATTATGGCGGTGGACATGATATTTATTATACTTTCAGATGTATAGATTGTGGTGTTGAGACTGATATTGAAGAAGATATGGTTCCTTCTTTAATTAAAAGAGAATTATTAGAAGGTTATAGAAATCAAAATGTTTTAAGGAGATGATTAAATGAATTTTGGATATGCAAATGATTTAGTTATTTTTGGTGTTGATAGTAGACGGGATGATAACTTAAGAGTTCTACCTGTTAAACATTTAAGTGTTTTATTAGTTAAGAGAACTAAAGAACCAGATGAAGGCAAATGGGGATTACCTGGTGGATTTATTAATATTGATGAAACTAGTAAAGATGCTAGTGTTAGAGTCTTAAAAAAAGAAACTGGTTTAGATAATGTATATATGCAACAAATAGGTGTTAATGATTTAGTTAGTAGAGATAGTAGAGGAAGAATTATCTCTACTACTTATATGGCTTTAGTAGATAGAACGCTTATTAAGGATGAATTAAATAAAGACGCTTCTTGGTTTGATTTAGAAATTAATGATGAAAAAATAGTATTAAGTAATCAAGAAGATAGAATAGAGTTTAAAGTAAAAAGAAAAACTATTGATGAGAAATCAGAAGAATACGAATATGAATTAGTAGATCAAAAATTAACATTTGACCATGACATTATTCTTTATAAAGCGTTAATGGAATTAAGAAATAAAGTTAAGAATACGGATATTGTATTCAATTTAATGCCTGAGTTATTTACAGTTGGTGAATTAAAACAAGTATATGAATTGTTATTAGGAAAGAAACTAATTAATTCGGCTTTTAGAAGATGGATTAATGATAGAATAGAATTTAGTGGACAATATGTGAGTACTGGTGGACACCGTCCTTCAGAACTATGTAGATATAAGGTGAGATAATGGAATTAATAGATGTATTAGATGAAAATGGTAATAAGACAGGAAATACTATTGATAAAGATAAAGCTCATTTAGATGGTATTTATCACCCAGTAGTACATATTGCTGTATTAAGTAAAGATAGAAAAAAAATTCTTATGCAAAAGAGATGTGCTAGTAAGAAGATATGTCCTAATATGTGGGATGTAGCTGCTGCTGGTCATGTTGATAGTAATGAAGATTGTTTAGTTTCTGCTAAAAGAGAATTTAGTGAAGAACTAGGTTTAGATAGTAGTAATTATGAATTTAAGTTTGCTGGTTTATTTAAAGAAATATATGATGATGAAAAATATAAGGTTAGAGAGTATGCTTCTTTATATGTTATATATGCAGATATTGATATTAAAGATATTAAGATTCAAGAAGATGAAGTAAGTGAAGTTAAATGGATGAGTAGAGATGAATTAAAGGAATTGCTTACTACAGATGATATTATTGTTCATGAGTATTATGATTATATACTAAATATTATGAATGATTATTTTACTTTTAAAGAATTTAATAATGATGAAGTAATGTCTTTATATAGTAAGAAACCAATGGATTTTAATTATAATGGTAATCGAAAAAGTGAATTTGAAAAGGTAGAGAAGGATTTCAATTATAAGTTTAAAAAGATAGCTAAATCAATGTTTCAAGCAGCGGGCAATGATGTTTATGTTGTAGATGAAAACTTTGAAGAAGTAACAGATGTAGATGGATTACTTACTAATGTAAAAGGTATTGCTCTAGAAATCAGAAGTGCTGATTGTCAGAGCATATTCTTATATGATCCAGTTAAGAAAGTTATTGGTAATGTTCATAGTGGATGGGCAGGAACTTATAAACAGATTATTGTTAATGCAATTAATAAAATGGTTGAACATTATGGATGTAATAAAGAAGATATTTTAGTAGGTTTTAATCCTAGTATCTTAGGTTGCTGTTTTGAAGTTAGAGATGATGTATTAAATAAGTTTAAAGAAATTTGTGATGTTAGTAAATATAGTAAACCTTATGAAGATAGATACTTATTAGATACTGTTGCTATTAACTATGATAAGTTATTAGAAATGGGTATAAAAAAAGAACATATATTCTTAAGTAATATATGTACTGGATGTAATACTAATGAATATTTCTCATATCGTAAAGAACATAAAACAGAGGGAAGAAATATTTCAATTATTTGTTTAAAATAAAAAGAGGAATTATTTTTCCTCTTTTTTATTTGGTTTATCTACAAACATTTCTTTAACTGTTGTTGCGATAGAAGCAACATCTTGTAAGTTAGATGGAACAATAATCTTTGTTGCTTGGCCATCTGCCATTTTAGCAACAGCATCTAAAGATTTAAGTGCTATAACAGCTTGATCTGCTTTAGCTTCTCTTAATAATTCAATTGATTTAGCTTGTGCTTGATTCATCTTAATAATAGCTTCAGCTTCACCTTCAGCTTTTTTAACTGCAGCTTCTGCAGCAGCTTCAGCTCTTAAGATTGCAGATTCTTTTTCACCTTCAGCAATTAAGATAGCTGATTTCTTTTCACCTTCAGCTTGAAGGATTTTTTCACGACGTTCACGTTCAGCACGCATTTGTTTTTCCATAGCTTCTTGAATATCTCTTGGTGGAATGATGTTTTTAAGTTCTACACGATTAATTTTAATTCCCCAAGGATCAGTAGCTTCATCAAGAATAGCTCTCATGTTTGTATTAATAGTATCTCTTGATGTTAATGTTTGGTCTAATTCAAGTTCACCAATTATATTACGTAATGTTGTAGCTGTTAAGTTTTCAATAGCAATGATTGGGTTTTCTACACCATATGTATATAATTTTGGATCTGTAATTGAATAATAAACTACAGTATCAATTTGCATTGTAACGTTATCTTTTGTAATAACTGGTTGTGGTTTGAAATCTTTAACGATTTCTTTTAATGAGATTCTTGCTGCTACACGATCAATGAAAGGTAGTTTGAAATGTAAGCCATTATCCCAAGTTGTAAGGTAAGAACCAACACGTTCAATTACGAATGCTTGAGCTTGTGGAACTACACGAATGCAAGAAACGATTAAGATTGCAACGATTATTAAAATAGTAATAAAAATATCCATTATTTTTCCTCCTCTACGATAAGTTTAACTCCATCGATTTTTAATATTTTTACTTTTGAACCTTCTTTAATACTAGTATTTGAGATGGCGGTCCATCTTTTACCATCTACTTTTACTTCGCCTGGTTTGTCTTCTTCAATAGTTTCTGTAACAATACCAGTCATATCTAAGACTCTATCTAAGTTGGTTTTTTGTTTTGTTTTCTTAAGTAGTTTTTCTAATGGTTTTTTAGTTAGAACTAATAAGATAACTCCTAGGAGAACAAAGACAGCTATTTGAACTGGTGTAGGTACACCTAGATATGCTAATAATAATGAAACTAAAGCTGATGCTATAAACCAGATTGTAACTAAGTTTATTGTAGCTGCTTCAATTATTGCAAGTACAATTGCTGTTACTAACCATACTATTTTCATATTTTTCCTCCTGCCTTGTATTATACCATAAAAAGGGTACAAAATATAGAGGGATGGTGGTACAATATACTCAGTTATTACCCCATAGCCAAGCGGTAAGGCATCAGGCTCTGACCCTGACATTCCGTAGGTTCGAATCCTACTGGGGTAACCATAGAAAATAAAGGTCATTTGACCTTTTTTTTATTTGGTGTATAATACTAACAACATTATGAAGGGATGTCTTGCTATGAAAAATGTGGATACAGAGAAGATATCTAAAGAGATAAATGATGCCCTGATGCATAGAGCATGTGTTATGAGAAGTGGTAAGTATTTATCTAGATATTTAATTCATTGTAATAGAAGTGTTGATGCTATTAGATTATTAGCTAGATGTTCTATACATGATATTTCAAAGATACAAAATACTGAAGAATTCTTAAGTTTAGCTAGTATTATTGATCAAATAGATTCAATGCATGATGTAGGGCATGTATTAAGTACTAGTCAACAAGATGCTATTAGATTACACTGGGAGAATAATTCTCATCATCCAGAGCATTACGTTAATTCTAACGATATGTCTGATTTGGATATCATGGAAATGGCTTGTGACTGTCATGCTAGAAGTAAACAATTAGGTACCGATTTATTAGAATATATTACTACTCAACAAGAATTAAGATTCCATTTTGATAATAAGCATTTTTATATGTTAAAGAGATACTGTACAATGCTTGTTGAGTTAACTAGAGATGATGATTATAGTATTGTACTTAATGATAATTATGATATTAATTTTGATTTTAAAGATACAACTATGCGTATGTTAGAAAACTTTGATGATTCTAGTTATGTAGAAAGTGTTAGAACTGAAAGATTGTATTTAAGAAAAGAAAGTACTGCGGACTTTGCTTCTGTTGCTTATTCTATTAATTCAATGGAAGCAGGGGAGATAATTGGTTTTATTACTTTAAAGTTTAATGGACATATGGAATATAGAATATATGAGAAGTATAAAAACATGGGTTATGCTAAAGAAGCATTAGCTAAGTTCTTAGAAATATCTAATATGGAAAAGTTATATATTGTTTCTAGAAAAGAAGATTTGGAAAATATAGAGATGTTAAAGGATTTAGGATTCTTAGCAAGTGATTCTCTTGGAGACCTAATTACTTTAAGATATATAAGAGATAATAAAGAGTTAAAAAAGATACCTAACTAGGTATCTTTTTTCCTTGGTATGTATTTCTTCTTTTCATTTCTTTATCTATATCATTTAGGACACAAAATTTTTTTAATAACCAAGTTGGTTCTATTAAGTCTTCTTTTTTAGGGTCTCCTGTAATTCGATGAATTACTATTTTAGGATCTAAGTATTCTAGTTGGTCTATTACAATATCGATATATTCTTCTTTAGTTAGAACATGAAATTGATGTTCTTTATAATAATCTGCTAAATCAGTATCTTTAATGATATGTAACATATGAATCTTGATACCATCAATATGAAGATTATTTAAATATTTAACTGTTTCAATCATATCTTCTTTAGTTTCTCCAGGTAGGCCATTTATGATATGGACTACTACTGGTATATGTCTTTTTTGTAATTCTTTAACTGAGTCTTCAAAGTTTTTTAAATCGTGACCACGATTTATAAATTTTAAAGTTTTTTCATGTATTGATTGAAGACCTAGTTCTATTGTTAAATCAGTTCTTTTATTTAGTTCTTCTAAGTAATCATAACAATTTTCAGATATTGCATCACTACGTGTTGCAATGTTTAAACCAACAACATTAGGTAGATTTATAATAGATTCATATTTTTCTTTTAAAACATTTAATGGAGCATAGGTATTAGTATTAGCTTGGAAGTAACCAATGTAATAACTATCTGGCCATTTATTTTCCATTATTTCTTTTACTTCATTAAATTGAGTTATTAAATCTTTTTGTTTATCTCCTGCAAAGTCACCAGAACCTAGTCTTGAACAAAAGATACAACCATGGCCGGTTTTTTCTTTATTAGGGCAGGAGAAGTTAGCATTTAAAGATACTTTAAATGTTTTTTTACCATATTTATTCTTATAGTAATAGTTTAATGTATGATATCTTTTATTATCTAAAGTATATTTAAACATAAAATCACCGAGGTCATTATATCATAATTTGTTTATATTTTCTTCCGTGTATGTTATAATTTTAGAAGAATAGAGGGATATGCTATGGCTGAGTTGGGAGCACATTTTAAACCTGATTATAATAATTTGGTTAGTAAACCACAAACGGTATTTAGAGGACAATTCTATCGTATTACAATACTTTCTGATTTATTAGTACGTTTAGAGTTTAGTGAAGAAGGTTATTTTGAAGACCGACCAACTGAGTTTGCAAAGTTTAGAAATTTCCCTATACCTCAAATGAAAGTTGATCAAAATGAAAAATATTTAGATGTTACTACTAAATATTTCAATTTACGTTATGAAAAAGAAAAAGCATTTAATGGTAATAAGTATTCACCAGATAGTGTATTAAAGATAAGATTATTAGAAACTAGTAAAGAATGGTATTATGGACATCCTGAAGCTAGAAACTATGGTGGTATTTATACTAATTTAGATAAAACTACTGATCCATTCTTAGAAAATGTTGAAGTAATGGATTTTAAACATGTTAAGAAGAAAATTCAAGATATGTTTATTGGTAAAGAAAAAGGTTTATATTCTACCGATGGATTTGTTTCTATTGATGATTCTAAATCTAATTTCTTAGCTGAAGATGGTACATTAGTATTTAATGATCGTAAAAGAGTAGATATTTATGTATTTGCTTACAATAGAGATTTTGGTAACTGTTTACAAAGTTATTTTATGTTAACAGGTATGCCTCCATTAATTCCTAGATATGCATTAGGTATTTGGTGGAATAAGAGTGATTATTATTCTTTTGAAGATATTCAAAAGTTACTTACAGATTTTAATCGTAATAAAATCCCTTTGAGTGTTTTATTACTTGGTGATAACTGGCACTTAAAAGATAAAACTAATCTACAAAGATTTAATTCTGGTTTTACTTTTAATAGAGAGTTATTCTTTAAACCAGCTGAATTTACTAAGTACTTACATGATAGAGGAGTAAGAGTTGGAGTTAGTGTTGATCCATCAGAAGGTATTCATCCTCATGAACCTAGATTTAGTGAAATAGCTAAAGCGATTGGTTCTTCTGATAAACAAACAATTCCATTTAATGTATTTGATAGAACATTAGTTATTTCTTATTTAGATCAATTAATTGATCCTTTGTATAAACAAGGAGTAGATTTCTTCTGGATTAATTATCGTAATTTAAGAGATAAGAAAACTAATGATGCTTTAAATTATTATCATTTTGTTGACTGTACAAAGATGGAAGGTTTAAGACCAATGATTCTATCTAGGCCTTCAACATTTGCACCACATTTGTATCCAATTCATTATAGTGGTGAAACTTTAGTTAGTTGGAATACTTTAAAAGAATTACCATTCTTTAATAGTACAGCTTCTAACTTAGGTTTATCTTGGTGGAGTCATGATGTTGGTGGTTATAAAGATGGTATTGAAGATACTGAGTTATATACAAGATATGTTCAATATGGAACATTCAGTCCAATATTTAGATTTGCTGCTAAGTATGGAAGATATTATAAGAGAGAACCATGGAGATGGGATGTTAAGACTACTCATATAGTTTCTCAATATTGTCAGATGAGACAAAGATTGATTCCTTATCTTTATAGTGAAGCTTATAAGTATCACAAGATTGGTTTACCATTAATTCAACCATTGTATTATCAATATCCAGAAATATATGATGAAATAGATTATAAAAATGAATATTTCTTTGGTAGTGAGTTATTGGTAGCACCAATTACTAAAGCTAAAGATAAAGTCATGAATAGATCTGTAGAAAGAATATTCTTACCTAAAGGTACTTGGTATGATTTTAAAACTGGTAAGAAGTATTTAGGTAATAAGAGATATATTTTATTCTATAAAGATGAAGATTATCCAGTATTTGCTAGGGACGGATCTATTGTTTGTATGGGTGATTTACAAGAAAATATTAATGATACTAATTCACCTGAAACAATGGAAATTCATATTTTCCCTGGTAAGAGTAATCAATATAATTTATATGAAGATGATGGCTATAGTAATCTACATAAAGAAGGTTATTATTTGTTAACTAGAGTAGATTATAACTATATGACTAATAACTATACTTTAATTATTAGACCAGTTGAAGGTAAGACAGGTATTGTTCCTGCTAAACGTAATTATCGTATAAGATTTAGAAATACTAGAGAAGCTAATGATGTTATAGTTTATATTGATAATGAAAAAGTTACTTGTGAATCTTATGTAGATGATACTGACTTTATAGTAGAGGTACCTGAAGTACCTACTACTAAACAGTTAACTATTAACTGTAAAGGTAAAGATATTGAAATTGATGCAGTTAGACTTATTAATGAAGATATTGATTCAATCATTTCAGACTTACAAATTAAGACTAATTTGAAAGTTGAAATAGGTAAGATTGTGTTTAGTAATAATTCATTAGAAAGAAAACGTATGGAGATAAGAAAATTATCAAAAATGGGACTTGATAGACAATTTATTAACATGTTTATGAAGTTACTAGAATACGTTGCTCAAATATAGAAACAAAAGTTGATTAATATCAACTTTTTGTTTATAATTAAATGTAGTTAGGGGAGTGATTTTATGGCAGAAAGAAGACAAGGAGGCGGAGGCTTCGGAGGAGGAGCCGGCGGAATCTTTGGACATAATTATACAATGCGTGATGCTAACGTTGCGTATGATAGAAGAAGAACTTTAGGAAGACCAGAAGCTGTAGGTGGAATAGCTGGTACAGGTTATATACCTTCAGAGGAATTCTCTTTTATAGATTTAGGTTCTAGAATTAAATTGGCATGGGATTTTTCTCATCATCATAAAGGACTTAGTAGAATCGGATCATTTATTGGTAATTTCCAAGTATTAACACATAATGTTAGTAGACAAGCTCGTTTAGCACAAATGGAAATTCAATTAGGTAAAAGACATACTGCTAAAGAAATCGATGATCAAACTTATGGTCAAAGAATTATGTATGAAGCAGATAGATATTATGGTTGGTTAAGAAATAAAACAGTTATTTCTGAAGAAGAATATAGAAGCCACATGACTGCATTTGCAGAAAAACATGGAATTGAATATGTCTTCGACGATGAACCAGTAAGAACTAGATAGTTCTTGATTTATGATTTTTATTATTTTATAATACGTTTATTGAGGCGTTGAAGAAAGAGTAGTAGTTATCTATTCTAGATAGAGAGCTAGTGGTTGGTGGAAACTAGTTAGAAGAAATAATGAACTTGCTTTTGGAGCTAAGAAGGGTGATCCCTATATAGATTATTAAGCTAATATATTTATATATTAGAAATTAAGGTGGTACCACGACATATTCGTCCTTATGATGAATGTGTCTTTTTTTTAGGAGTTGGTTATATGTTTAGTTTATTATTATTTATCATTATCTTTGTAGTAATGTATTTTGTATATTACTTTATTTTTGATGATAAACTTAAAAAAGAAAAATATACTAAGATATCAGAGCTGGTGTTGCTCACTAATAGGTTTAACCTGGATAAGAAAGCAATGAATTATAGAAGTGCTTTAAATGGTATAGCTATTATAAATGCATTTATTATTTCATTTACAATAGCAATTATTGATTTTATACCATTAAGAATAGAATTTAAGTTATTAATAGCTTTCTTTATAATTGTAACTTTAATGATTACATTATATTTTGCTTACGGAAGCTATTTACATAAGAAATGGGGAAAGAAAGATGGAGTATAATTTTAAAGAAATAGAGAAAAAATGGCAAAAGTATTGGGAAGATAACAAGACTTTTAAAACTGATGTATGGAATTTTGAAAAACCAAAATTTTACGTACTAGATATGTTTCCATATCCAAGTGGTGTAGGATTACATGCTGGACATCCAGAAGGATATACTGCAACTGATATAGTTTCAAGAATGAAACGTATGCAAGGATTTAATGTATTACATCCAATGGGATATGATTCATTTGGTTTACCAGCAGAGCAATACGCTATTCAAACTGGTAATCATCCTAGTAAGTTTACTGAAAAGAATGTTGAATATTTTACTAAACAATTAAAGAGTTTAGGTTTTGATTATGACTGGGATAGATGTGTATTAACTAGTGATCCTAAGTACTATAAGTGGACTCAATGGATTTTTAAACAATTATATAAAGATGGATATGCTAAATACGTTGATATGCCAGTTAACTGGTGTGAAGAATTAGGTACAGTTTTATCAAATGATGAAGTAATTGATGGTAAATCTGAAAGGGGTGGATATCCAGTTGTTCGTAAGAATATGAAACAATTGTGTATTGATCAACCTAAGTTTGCTGAAAAGTTATTAGAAGGTTTAAACGAAATTGATTGGCCTGAATCAACTAAAGAAATGCAAAGGAACTGGATTGGTAAATCTACTGGTGTTGAAGTAGATATCGATATAGTTGGTGGAGGTAAGTTTAGTATTTTCACTACTTGTATTGAAACTATTTATGGTATTACTTTCTTCGTATTAGCACCTGATGGTGATTTAGTACAAGAGTTAATGCCTAGAATTAAGAATCAAAAAGAAGTAAAAGATTATATTGCTGAAGTTGCTAAGAAATCTGATATGGATCGTACTGAATTAAATAAAGGTAAATCTGGTTGTAGATTGGAAGGTATTAAAGCTATTAATCCTATTAATGGAAAAGAAGCTGAAATCTTTATTGGTGACTTCGTTTTGGCTAACTATGGTACTGGTGCAGTTATGGCTGTTCCTTCACATGATCAAAGAGACTTTGAATATGCTGTAGAACATAATATTCCAATGATTCAAGTAATTGATGGAAGAGATGTTTCTAAGTGTGCATTTGAAAAACAAGATTATTTAGGTAAAGGATGTAAGTTGATTAACAGTGAAGAATTTACTGGTTTAACTGTTGAAGAAGCTAAAGAAGCTATTACTGATAAATTAGTAAAAATGGGTGTTGGTAGAAAAACTACTAACTATAAGTTTAGAGAATGGATATTTGCTAGACAAAGATATTGGGGTGAACCTGTTCCTATTGTTCATTTAGATAATGGTGAAGAATACTTATTACCTGATGAAGAATTGCCTTTGGTATTACCAGAGTTAGAAGATTATAAAGGTCATAATGGTCAAGCACCATTAGAGAATGCTACTGAATGGAAACAATATGATCAAAATGGTGTTAAAGGTTTAAGAGAAACTTCTACAATGCCAGGAAGTGCTGGCTCAAGTTGGTATTTCTTAAGATATATTGATCCAGATAATAATGACGAATTTGCTAATCAAGAGTTATTAAAACACTGGATGCCAGTTGATTTATATGTTGGTGGACCAGAACATGCTGTAGGTCACTTAATGTATTCTAGAATTTGGAATAGATATTTATATGATAATAAATTATCACCTGTTAAAGAACCATTTAAGAAGTTAGTTCATCAAGGTATGATTTTAGGTGAAAATGGTATTAAGATGGGTAAGAGATATCCGGAGTTTGTTGTTAATCCATTAGATATAGTAGAGAAATATGGTGCTGATACATTAAGATTATACGAAATGTTTATGGGACCATTAGAGGCTTCTAAACCTTGGAGTCAAGCTGGTGTTGAAGGAGCTAAGAAGTTCTTAGATCGTATCTGGAGATTATATACAGATGGTACTATTAAGATTGAAGATAAAGAAAACAAAAATTTGGAAAATATTTATCATAGTACTGTTAAGAAAGTAACTGGAGATTTTGAATCATTATCATTTAATACAGCTATTAGTGCTTTAATGATTTTTGTTAATGCTGTTTATAAAGAAACATCATTCCCTAAGGAATATGCTATAGGATTTATTAAGTTATTAAATCCAATTGCACCACATATTAGTGAAGAGTTATATCATGAAGTATTAGGTATGGAAGATGAATTGTCATATTCAGAATGGCCTAAATATGATGAAGAGAAAACTAAAGCAGATGAAGTAACAATTGGTGTTCAAGTATGTGGTAAATTAAGAGGAGAAATAACTATCGGTGTAGATGAAGATGAAGAATCTATTAAAGAAAAAGCTTTAACTAACGAAAATGTTAAGAAGTTTACTGATGGCAAAGAAATTGTTAAGGTAATAGTTGTTAAAGGAAAGATAGTTAATATCGTAGTTAAATAAAGGAGTTTAGACTCCTTTTTTATTGGGAATAATTGACTTTTTAATACTTTAGATTTATAGTATTTCTTACCTTTAGGGGGAATGGGTTTATGAAAAGAAAGACTATAAGTCTTTTAGCTCTATCTCTTGCTGCTACAGTTACATTAACTGCTTGTACAGGAGCTAGAATTACAAAAAGAAATAATGATGATGAAAAAGAAACTGCTATAGAAAGTAGTTATGTAGAGGTAACTGTACCAGAACCAGTTGAAGAAACTGTTGTTTATAAAGAGGTTAGTTCAGTTCCAGCATTTATGACTTTATTAGATGAATATTATAAGTCTGGTAAAGAAGTAGATGAAATATTAAATACAGAAGATCCAAGTAGTGTATTATATTCTAGTGCATTATATATGAAACTAAGAGAATTTGGTTTAGCTGATGAAGTTATACTAAAGAATTTATATAATACAGTTACATTTGGTTTAGTTCATCCTTTTGCAGATGGATGGAAAAATGATTTATTAGTAAAAGATTTAAATGAATCATTAGATTATAAAAGTGATGCTATTATTTATTACTATCCATTAGCTGCTTATGTTCATTTATATGATTGCAAAGAAGAACATGAAGTAGTTGAAGGTAGAATTAAATGCGATACTATTAATGAAAATTTATTCGCAATGAATGAAAATCTATTGTTTGCAAATTATGTTGTTGAAAACGTATTAGCTTTAGATGATGGAGATCCATTAAAAATTGCTTTAAATAGAATTATTAATTCAGGTCAAGATGTTGAAACTTGTATTTATGAATTAGAAAATATCTTCAAATTAGCTATTATTCCTAGATGTGCTAGTGAAGAAGAATGGGCTACTATTGCTCATTTAGATGCAACAACTGAAGAAATGGAAAATCCATTTGAAGTATATTATGATTTAGCAGTATTTGTTCACACATTACATTGTGAGGAAGAACATTATAAAAATGAATTCGGTCAATGGGAATGTGCTGGATTAAGACAAGAAATGGAAAGTGGATTGTCTTTAGGGAAGTAGAATTTATTCTACTTTTTTTATTTTTCATAAAATTAGCACTCTCTATTGACAAGTGCTAATTTTGATGTATAATGTTGGTGAAAAGGAGGTAAGATTATGGATTACCAAATGAATCCCGAAGAGGAAGAAAAAGTATTAGAAAAGTATGGTAGAGATATTACAGATGCTGCCAAAAATAATAAGATAGATCCAGTTATTGGAAGAGATGAAGAGATAAGAAGTATTACAAGAATCTTATCTAGAAAGACTAAAAATAATCCGGTTTTAATCGGTGAACCAGGTGTTGGTAAAACTGCTATTGTAGAAGGTTTAGCTCTACGTATTGTTAGTGGTGATGTACCAGAGAGTTTAAAGAATAAAATAATCTGGGAATTAGATTTAGCTGCTTTAGTGGCTGGTGCTAAGTACCGTGGTGAATTTGAGGAAAGATTAAAAGCTGTCTTAAAGAAAATTAAAGAAAGTGACGGAGGAATAATTCTATTTATCGATGAAATTCATATGATAGTAGGAGATGGTTCTGAAGGAACAATGAATGTTGGTAATATGTTAAAACCAATGTTAGCTCGTGGTGAAATTAAGTGTATTGGTGCTACTACTTTAAATGAATATCGTAAGTATATTGAAAAAGATGGAGCACTAGAAAGAAGATTTCAAAAGATTATTGTTAAGGCGCCTAGTGTAGAAGATACTATTGCTATACTACGTGGTTTGAAAGAAAGATTCGAAGTACACCATGGAGTTAATATTAAAGATAGAGCTATTATTGCTGCTGCTACTTTAAGTGATAGATATATTACTGATAGATATTTACCAGATAAAGCGATAGATCTAATAGATGAAGCTTGTGCAACTATTAAAGTAGAAATGGATAGTGTACCAGTAAGTCTAGATAAATTAACTCGTAAGATTATGCTTCTAGAAATAGAAAGACAATCTTTAAAGAAAGAGAAAGATGATTCTAGTAAGAAACGTCTTGAAGAGTTAGATAAAGAATTATATGATCTAAAGTTAAAAGAAACTAAGTTGAAAGAAGATTTTGCAAAAGAAAAGGAAGTTAATCAATTAATTGGCGAAAAGAAGAAACTTCTTGAAACATATAAATATCGTTTGAGTGTTGCAGAGAATGAATATGATTTGGATACTGCCGCAAGACTTCGTCATGGAGATATTCCTAAACTAGAACAAGAACTAGAAGAATTACGTAAGAGTAATACTAATAAGTTAATTAGTGATACTGTTTCAGAAGAAGATATTGCTAATGTAGTTAGTAAATGGACTAATGTACCAGTTTCTAAATTAGTTGAAGGAGAAAAAGAAAAACTTCTAAAACTAGAAGAAAATATGGGTAAGAGAGTAATTGGTCAAGATGAAGTATTAAAGAAAGTAAGTAATGCTATTATACGTAGTAGAGCAGGTATTAAAGATCCGAATAGACCAATTGGTTCATTCTTATTCTTAGGACCTACAGGTGTAGGTAAAACAGAAGTTGCTAAGACTTTAGCATATGAATTATTTGATGACGAAAGACATATGATTCGTATTGATATGAGTGAATACATGGAAGCGTTTAATGTATCAAGATTAATTGGTGCTGCTCCTGGATATGTTGGATATGAAGAAGGAGGACAACTTACTGAAGCAGTAAGAAGAAATCCTTATAGTATTGTTTTATTTGATGAAATAGAGAAAGCACATCCTGATGTATTTAATATTCTTCTACAAATACTTGATGATGGTCGTATTACTGATTCCCAAGGTAGAACAGTAGATTTTAAAAATACAATTATTATTATGACTAGTAATTTAGGTAGTGAGTATATTCTAGAGAATAATCCTAATAAGTTTGAATTAATTAATAAAGAATTGCATAGCACTTTTAAACCAGAATTCTTAAATAGAATAGATGAAATATTATATTTCAATAGTTTAAATAAAGATGTAGTTTATAAGATTCTTGATAAATTAGTATTAGAGATTAATAATCGTTTAAAGAATAGAAATATTACTATTGAATTAAGTGATAAAGCTAAAGAACATATTATTGATGAAGCTTATGACGAAGCATTTGGAGCTCGTCCAATTAAAAGATATTTATCTGATAATGTTGAAACTTTAATTGCTATGGATTTAATAGAAGGAAGAGTTAAAGATAACTCTAAAATTCTAGTAGATTATAACGGAAATTTCTTTATAAGGAACACATAAAAATGTTCCTTTTTTTATTCTTTTATGGTATCATTAATAATGATAGAGTGGTTATGATCGGAAGTGATTAGAGATGCTTAAGTATAAACTTAGAAAAATTGGCCGTAAAAAAGTCATTTTTTGGTCTGCAACAATGTTAATTTTCTTAATCTCTATGACTTCTATCATAAGATATTATGCGATAACTATATCAAATGCTCATACTAGTGGCATTGATGGAACTACGGTATATGTTAATGACTTGGTAAAAGATTATGATTATTATATTGGACTTAATTTTACGGAGATAACTAATGCTTCGTCTTTACCTAGTGGAACAAATTCTGGTAGATATAATGATTCTAATTTAATACCTGTACAAATTACTTATGATGGTACAGATATTAATAATCCAAGTTTAGTTGGTAAGGTTTCTCCTACGGAGAATCAAACTAAGTTTGTTTATTATAAATACTATGTTTTAAATAATAATAAAATTACAATTGATTTAATAGATAATCCTTTTGGTGCAAGACCGTATGCTAATAATACTGGATATGGATTTAATGGTTGGGCTTGTGACCCAAGTAACAATAGTAATGGTATTTGTAGTCATGCGGAAATCTCTTATGATAGTGTTTATTATCAAAGATATATTACTATTGATTTATCTAATGTTGATTACTCAAGTGGAGTTCAAGTATATTTAAATGCTTTCTGGATTCCTGCACATGTTTATGATGTTAGTGGTTCAACAACGTTAGCAAATGTTAATAATAATACTCTTTCTAAAACAATGATGACTATAGCTAATCCAGAACAGACTTTAGTCGGTAATTACCAAGAGTATACAAAACACGTTAATTATAGTTTTAAAGCTGGAATTACTTATTATACAAGAGGATATTATAATAATTATACTCAATATAATGGTATTTATAATCCAGATACTACATATTATATACGTGAAGGTAATAGCTATAGAGAAGCTATTAGATCTGAAACAACTGAAGATTTTGATGTTACTATTACATATTCTTGGGATAATCATACAGTTAATTTAGGAACTAGAACTACATTACCTTATGATAAAAGAACAACTTTATATTTTAGAGAAAGTGGAAACTTTAACAGTAGTGCTAACCACTATACTGCAGCTGGTGTTGCATGTAATGTAAGTGGCAGTGGTTGTTCAAGTACAGGATATAAATTAATTCAAAGTACAGATACTTACTATAATGATGATTTGTATCAAAATGTTAATTATAGTGCATATAATACTTATACTGATACATCTGTAGTTCCAGTTGAAGGACAAAGAAGATTTGTTAATTGTACTATTAATGGAAATGCTACTGAATGTAAGGTAAATAGATATGCTAATAGTTATTACAACAATTATGTATATTTGGTAACTAGAGATATTAATATTTTAAGAATTACAGCTAATACTAATTTGAATCGTGTTGTTTCATCAAATCCGGTTACTGTTAGTAGTAGACCTTTTGGTACTGGTACTAAACGAAATGTAACTGGCGATGCATCTGCTAACAACGAAATGGTTATAGAAGATGTTAACTTAAATGGCGAGGAATTCTATGGCAATGATTATAATATTAAATTTGGTAGAAATATTGGCACATCTGGTACATATTCTATCGAATCTTTGTATGGAGGGCCAGATGCTTCTCCTACATCACTTAGAAGGTATTCATTTATTGTAGAAACTGGTTATTATTACGATATTTATTCTACAAGTTCTGAAAGAATTACAAGAGCAAGAGCTGTATATGGCTCTGATTATGATAGAGTGTATGGCGGAAATACTTCAGCTGTTAATGGTGGAAGAAATAATTTGCTTAATGTACGACACAGAATATTTGGTACTGAATCTGGCCGTAAAGAAGCAGATGAGGCAATTAATCCGTTCGTTAAAATATATTTCAAGAGTGGATGTGTTGGCTGTAATGCTAATAACCATTTTGATAATTCTAACGAAGCAGGTTTCTATTTGATATCTAACTCTGGTAATACAGGTGATAGTTATAGTACAAGAGGTACAGCTTACTTTGAAATGGATGGCGGCTATGTTAAGACTATTCAAGGTGGGGCTAGTTACATTGTTGGTGCTAGAAATGCTGTTGCAATCCACGTAAGTGGTGGTACTGTTGGTACTATTTTTGCTGGAGCCAGAAGATATACAACTGCTGGAAACAGAATTGTTGCTGTTACAGGTGGTAATGTCTTATTTAATGTATTTGGTGGATCTAATGCTTATGATCAAGAGGCAGGTGTCGGTAATTATGATAGTTTAGTTTATGTTGGCGGATCTGCTAACATAGGCGCTACTCCTGATTATGACTATACTGTTGGATCAAATACAATTGTGTTTGCCACAACTGTAGGAAATGTATTTGGTGCTGGAAATGGACGTAGTGGAGCTAGTGCTGGTGCTGTTAATAACTCACATGTAATTATTAATGGTGGTACTATCAAAAATGATGTTTATGGTGGTGGAAACTATGGTGCTGTTGGTTCTCAAACTTCAGCTGCTACAAATACTGTAGTTGATATCCTTTCTGGACAAATAAATGGTAATGTTTATGGTGGAGCCAATAGAAATGGTGCTGGTCAAGAATCTCAATCTAGCGGAAACTCTTGTTCTTGTGGTGGAGCTAGTATTTGTTTAACAAATACTTACTATGTTAGAGGAAGTTGGATTCCTAATGGTGGAACAATTCCTAGAAATACTTATTACGATTACAATGCTACATATTATAGAAACTCTGGAGGATTTACTAGAACATGTTCTATTCTTGGCGGCTGCTATATTTATGATGCTGCAAATAGTGGGACAGCATATGATCCAAATGAAACATATTATACTTTCTCAAGAGTAAGTGGTAATGGTTCAAGTACTAACTATTCAAGATATACAGTTAATCCTACAACATGTACTCCTCAATTACCTACTATTAATTTAACTCATAATATTACAATTAATATGAGTGGTGGAACTGTATCTCATTCTGTTTATGGTGGATCTAATGCTAGAGGAACTATAAATGGTCATGTAACAATGGAAATGAGTGGCGGTACTGTTACTGAAGATATCTTCGGTGGTGGTAAAGGTGTTACAGATAATAACGATAACTTAAATAATATAGTTTATGGAAACATAACTGTTAATGCTAAAGGTACAGTTGCTAGAGACGTATATGGTGGTAGTGCCTTAGGTCGTGTTAATGGAACTGGTAATACTGCTACTAACTTCACAACTAAAGTTAATGTTAGTGCTGGTCAAATTGATAATGTTTATGGTTGTGGAATGGGTGCTGGAACTGCAGCATATCCATACACAAATGGTCAATCTACTGTAACAATTACTGGTGGTGTTATAAAGAATGTTTTCGGAGGTAATAATACTTCTGGAACAGCTGCATATCCAACTCAAGTTAAGTTAAATGGTGGAACTATTACACAAAACGCTTATGGCGGTGGTAATCAAGTTGGACACAATGAAACTAATATTCAATTAAATGGTTCTACAGTTAGTGGTAATGTATTCGGTGGATCTAACCAAAGTGGAACTGTTAATACTGCTAATGTAACAATTGATAGTGGTTCTGTAACCGATGTATTCGGTGGAAATAACTTAGGTGGAAGTGTTGGAACAACTAAAGTAATATTCAATAATGCTACTATTTCTGGTGATGTTTATGGTAGTGGTAATCAAGCTGCTTCAACAACTACAAATGTTACAATAAATAGCGGTACATTACATAATGTGTATGGTGGTGGTAAAGATGCTGCTGCTGGTACTTCAAATGTATTATTTAAAACAGGTACTGCTACAGAAGTATATGGTGGATCTAATAATTCCGGATTAGTTGGCAATAGTTATGTTTATATTTCAAACGGAACTATTTCTAATGTATTTGGTGGTAATAATGTTGATGGTGAGACTCAAAATTCACACGTATATATTGGTAATGGTACTTTAGGTATCGTATACGGCGGTGGTAAAGAAGCTAATACTTCAGCAAGTACGAACTTATATATTTATGGTGGAACTATGAATAGTGCCTTCGGTGGAGGTTCTGAAGCTGATGTTAAGAATGATAATGGCACTGCTAAAACTAATGTATTTGTATATGGTGGAACTATAAATGGTGACGTTTATGGTGGATCTAATACTAGTGGTGATGTATCTAATACGGAAGTTACAATTCAAGATACACCAATTAGTTGTACAGCAACTACACCTGCTACAGGAATTGTTGCAAATCCTTGTTATACAAAGCTACCAAGATCTTTAAATGATGTCTTTGGTGGTAATAATGCCGGTGGTAGTTCAGGTAATACAATTGTTAATATTAGAGATACTGCTGTGGTTAATGATGTCTTTGGTGGAGGTAACGAAGCTAAAGTTCTAACATCTACAACAGTAAATATGTATAGTGGTAAAGCTAGAAATGTATATGGTGGTGGAAACAGATCATTCGTTGGAGATGCTGTTGAAGATGCCGATGGCGCATTCTTAAGTGGTGGTGCCGAAGGTGTAACTAACGTATATATTGCAAATGGTGAAATTACAAAGAATGTTTATGGTTCTGGTAATGCATCATTCGTATATGGTGATACTTATGTTTATATTGGTGATAAAGCATTAGCTGCTTTAGGAACTATTAATAATCACAGAGTAACTATTGGTGGTAGTGTATTCGGTGGATCTGAAACAAATGCTGATGATGCTACTACATATACAGATAGTTATGAAGGTGTACATGGTAATTCACATGTATATCTAGGTGCAAGTAATTATAATAAAACAGATATAACAGTTACTGGATCTTTATATGGTTCTGGTAATAACTCTAAGACATCTGGAAATTCATATATCTATGTTAATGATTTTGGAACTATGTCTGATGTTATGTCTTTAGGTTCTATTCAAAGATCTAAGTATGTTTATTTAACAGATTCTGTATTAGAACTTAGAGGAGAACGAGATAGAGCGTTAATTACAACTTATATTTATGGATTAATAAGAGTTGAACACTTCTATATGTTAGGTAGTGGAGCTAATACTGCTGGAACTACATTACATATGAATGCTGGTACTGCATACTTGTCTAATTACTATAGTGGTACTATGGGTTCTGGTAATACTAATCAATATAGTAGTGCTAATTTCAATCCACAAACTACAACTATTAGTAATGCTGGTGTTGCAAGTAATGCTCGTTCAGATAATAAGTTATTCATGCATACAAATATTGTCTTCTCTGTTACAACAACAGCAGAAGCTGATACTACACATGATAACGAAGCTTCTGGTCCAGTTAATGGTATGACATATTTAGGTATGTATACTGCAACTGGAAGCA
>JAFPMR010000091.1 GCA_017411235.1 Bacilli bacterium
AATAAATAATCAAATACACTAATATGCATATCTGGTATTTCATCACTAATAACTTGTGGTAAGAATCCTATTCTAGTACCTGGTTTAAAAGTAATACTACCTTTATCAGGTTCTAGTTTTCCTAAAATCAAATTAAAGAATGTTGATTTACCAGCACCATTCATACCAATAATACCAACTTTTTCATTTTCATTAATATGTAATGTGATATCATCGAATATTTCTTGGATACCAAAAGACATACTAAGGTTTTTAATATTCATAATATCACCTCGAGTAAGATTATAGCATAAAAAAATGAACTATAAAAATAGTTCATTCAATTAACTACTTAAGAGTACAAGTAGCTCCTTCTTTTTCAGTTTCTTCTTTTAACTTACTTAGAGTATCGCCATCGATTTTTTCATAATTATCTTCATCTTCAAGTAATTCTTTTTCAAAATCTTCAGGATCATAAGATGCTTCTAAAATAACTTTTTCATCTTCCACTTTTACAGAACATTCAGTGAACTCTTCATCAGTACAAAACATTTCTTCATATTGCTCTGGTTTAATATCAAATTCTTTCAAAGATGCTTCAGGTGATTCCATAACCATTGTTAATTCAGTAAACTTAAATGTTTTCTTATCTTGCTTAACTGTCATAGTCATTTTTTCACCATTTTCTTCTTTTACACAAGTAAGAGTTCTAATAGTAGTTTCTTTTTTGCTTTCGTTTTTCTCTTCTTCTTTGTCTTTTCCACATCCTACTGTAAGTAGACAAACACCAGCAAATAATAAAATTAATCCTTTCTTTTTCATTTAAACGACCTCTCTTTCATATTAGTATTTTAACAAAAAAACAGGTTCAATAAAACCTGTTTACTAAAATTATTCTATTTTTTTCTCATTATATGCGCTTCGTAGACATTATTCATTAGTTCATATACAGTCATTGGACCAACACCACCTGGAACAGGTGTAATATATGATGCTTTTTTACTAACATTTTCATAATCTACATCACCATATAATTTATTATTAACTCTACTTATTCCAACATCAACGATAATAGCATTGTCTTTAACCATATCTGCTGTTAAGAAACCTGCTTTACCAACAGCAACAACTACTAAATCAGCATTTCTAGTAATAGATGCTAAATCTTTAGTATGAGAATGACATAAAGTAACAGTAGCGTTTCTGTTAGTTAATAATTGTACTATAGGTCTTCCTACTAAAATACTTCTACCAATTACACAAGCATTCATACCATCTAAATCAATATTATAAGCATCTAGTAATTCAATAATACCTTTAGGAGTACAAGGAACTAGGGCAGGGGCATTATTAACTAACTTACCAGTATTTAAATAAGTTAAACCATCAACATCTTTTAAAGGATCAATAGTATTTTGAATTAACTCTGTATCCAAATGACTTGGTAAAGGCATTTGAACAATAATACCATCAATACTATCATCATTATTTAATGCTTTTATATAGTTGATAACTTCCTCGTTATTAACAGTTTCAGGGAATTTCTTTCCTACATATTTATAACCCAATTCTAAAGCTAACTTTTCTTTTTGTTTTACATAAACAGTACTAGCTTCATCATTACCAACTTGTATAACGCATAAACCTAACTTAGTACCAAGTTTACTTATTTTATCTTTTAAAATAGGTATATTCTTTTCTCTATATTCTTTTCCACTTATTACTATCATAGTAATCACCACGTAATAAATTATACCATAAAAAAAGATTAGGTAATTATTTACCTAATCCAACTTTATCAAATGCTTCCTTTATTGTATTTGCATCAGCAGCACCCTTAATATAATAAAGAATCTTACTATTCTTAATAATTAATGTAGCAGGTGTTCCTTTTAATGCAGTTTCTCCAGCACCTTCAAATTCTTTAACAGCATCCATATTCTTAATTAAATTAAATGCTTCTTGATCAGTTATTTGACCACCTGTTTGAGTTAATGTAACTATCTTCAAGTAATCAATATATCTAACAGTGATTCCATATTGTTCAGCAACTTGAGTAATAATAGGTGCATAGTATGCACAATAACCGCATCCTTGACGTCCAATCATTACAACGATTGTTTCGTTCTTAGATTCGCTAGCTATATCTTGAGCTCTAATCTCCTTAAATGCTTCTGTACTATATGAACTTGATGAACTACTTCCTTGTTCTTGCTCTTGAGTCTCAGGTTCAGTCTTACCAGTACTACTTCCATTAATAACAACTATCATAGTAATTAATGATAGAGCAGCAACAATAGCTACTAAAACAAGAATTAAATTTGTTTTCTTTTCAATATTTACAATTCTTTCTTCAGTAGTTAACTCTACATATTCATCATCTTCGTCTTCAGAAGAACTTGGTACTTCAATTTCTTCAACTTCTTCTTGAACTTCTTCAACTTCTTCTTTTTCTTCTTCGATTTTTTTCTTTCTATTTGCCATTTCTAAAATCCTCCCTACATCAATTTTACATTTTTTTGCAAAATAATACAAGAAAAAAGCCTTATTTTCTTGTATTTATTTTATATAACGATCATTTTTTGAAAGATGTTTAATTCTTTTAAAAGATACAGAATACAATAAAAGAACGAATACAACATATACTGCAATAAATTCCCATTTATTAATAGATAAACAAAGATCAAAAATGCCATGTAGCAATATTGGAATTAATAAAGACATTATCATAAATAATAAAAATCCTTTTTTTCTATTATGATCCATCTTTGATAATCCATAGTAATAACCCATGAATACACCAAAGAATGCATGAGCTGGTACAGATAAAACAGCTCTAAGTAGTGCTGTGATTATTCCGCCACCTTCACTAAATACATACAAGAAATTCTCTACAGTAGCAAATCCAATAGCTACAAAAACACCATAAACGATACCATCAAATAAAAAATTAAAATTCTTATTTCTCCAAGTAAATATAAATAACATAATCCATTTACATGCTTCTTCAATTAGTGCAACACCTAAAAAATTATAGATTAATAAAGTCTTAATATCAGTAGAATCACTAACCAGAATTGGAAAGCTATCTTTTGCTAAGTGAGATATCGAAATAGTTAAACCAACTGCTAACATTCCACCAACGAATAATCTAAACAACAAACCAGCTGGTTCTTTTTCTGTCTTATCCATTCTATAAACATATCTACCTAATAGATATGATGGTAATATAGTTAGAAATATTAAATAATTCATATAATCACCAATAAAATTATAACATATAATATGATATAATTTATCTAGAAGGTGAAGTATGAAAAAGAAACTAATAATAATATTTATTGTCTTAATATTCATTGGTTTAGCAATATATCAAATAATAAAATATCATAACAAAGAATATATAGATGGTGAAATGTATATAACAAATAACAATAATCAAAAAATATATGCAGTATTACATCGACCTAGTATAAAAGGTAAAATGCCTATTGTAATCTATTCCCATGGTCTAGGCGCAACCTATAGAGCATGTGGCGATTATGCAGATGAATTAGAAAAACTTAATATAGCAACTATCTGTTTTGACTTTAGAGGTGGATCAGATCGTAGTAAAAGTGATGGTAGTCCAAAAGAAATGTCTTTTCTAACCGAAATGGAAGACTTAGAAGTAATAATTGAAAAAGTAAAAACTTGGGATTTTATTGATAAAAATAAAATAATCTTAATGGGATCATCTCAAGGAGGTGCTATATCAGCATTAATATCTGCTAAAAGAGATGATATAAAAGGAACTGTTCTTTTATATCCTGCACTAGGAATACCTGAAGTAGTAACCAAATGGTATCCATCAAAAGACGAAATACCAGAAGAAATTAAAATGACAAGTAATATAACAGTAGGTCCTAAATACTTCTTAGATATATGGGATTTAGATGTATATAGTATTATTGAAAAAGATGAAAAACAAATCTTAATCCTACAAGGAACAGAAGATCCTCTTGTAAAACCAGAACAATCTAAAAAAGTAAACAAGATTTATAAAAATAGTGAACTATACTTCATCGAAGGAGCGGGACATGGCTTTGAAGATGAACAATTTACAGAAGCATTTAAATACATAAAAGAGTATTTAGAAAAAATAGATGTTATATAGAGAGGAATAGTAATAATGAATAAAGAACTAAATAATAACTTATTAAGATTAACGGATACTACAGAACCTAATGTAAACAATAACACCATAATTTCTGGATTATCTATTAAAATGGCTTTAGTAATGTTACTAAATGGTTCAGAAGGAGAATCTAAAGAAGAACTATTAAGATTCTTAGGAAATATAACAGTAGAAGAGTTAAACCAAGAAACAAAGAGTGCTTTAGAAGAATGTGGAGAAAGTTTAAAACTAGCTAATACGTTCTGGTTTCATAAAACATATATAGCTAAAGAAGAATTTAAACAAATAATCAAAGAATATCAAAATGCAGATGCTCAAACAGATGACTTTGATGATCCTAGTTCTTTAGATAAAGTTAATAACTGGGTAAAAGAAAATACTAATGGTTTAATAGAAAAAGTATTAGAAAAATTAGATTCTAGTACAACTTCTATGTTGATTAATACTTTATACTTTAAAGCTCAATGGTCTAAACCATTCCCAGAATATAATACAAAAGATGATACATTCCATGGCCTAGATAGAACTAGTACAATTAAAATGATGGCAAATAATACATCATCATATTATGAAAATCAATTCGCTAAAGGTTTTGGTCTAACATATGAAGAAAGTCCATATGAATTTATTGGCGTCTTACCCAATAATGAAGGTGAATTCAATATAAGCGATCTAGATTTAAATAACTTCTTAAAACAAAATGGTAATTATCGTGTTAATTTAGAATTCCCTAAATTAGACATCGAATATAGTACACAATTAGAACATGTATTACCACAATTAGGATTAAGAGCACCATTTAATAATCCACAAGACTTTAACAAGATGCTTAATATATCTCAATTAGTACAACAAATAATTCATAAAACTAATTTTAAACTAGATGAAAAAGGAACAGAAGCTGCAGCAGCTACTGTTGTAATGATGACTAGGGGAATGGCACCTAACTTTGATATACCAACAGAGATAAATCTAAGATTTGATCGTCCATTCGCTTTCATGATAAGACATAGAATAACAAATGAATTACTATTCATAGGTAAAATTAATAATCTATAAGAAATAAAACTCAACTAATGTTGAGTTTTTATATGCCTAAAAGTTCTACCGAAAGTAGAGCGTTAGGACATTAAAAATGATAATCATCACCCTTATAATTAAGATGTAAGGAGGGTATAAAAAAATATTATATAGTTCTTAATAACAAATTGTTAAAAAGATATTGACCGAGTAATATTTAAATGTTATATTATAATTGTTAATAACACAATGTTAATAACATATAGAGGGAGATGGTTCATATGGCATACAACAATAGAGCCGGCAAGTACTTTGTAGCATACAAAGGAAATGATTTATCAAGAAGCTTAATTAGAGAAAGCTTAGAAAGGAAAAATAGATCCGAAGACTTTGAAGTAAAAATTACAGGTGATGGAGACTTCGTCTTTGCCAAGATAGTTTCAAATTCATATCAGAGCGATCGTGACCCGATATCAGATGGTAGGGGAAACACAGCAGTTAGTGGATACGTTCAAGATGAACTTGGAAGAGCGATTAGAAACTTCTCACTGGACATAAGTGATGAAGATAGATACCATACAATCTTCTTAGAATTATTTAGACGTTATGGTCTAAATATGTTTAGACAACTAGAAAATCTTCATTACTGTACAGTTATCCATGATGACAATGGAGAGTTAACTGCAGCAGTCACAACTCCAAATAACCAGTTCACACATTTATATTATGGATATACAAGTCCAAATAATGAAATAGTTTACTCTAACTGTGAAGATATTCTTAAAAGTCTATGCCACGATGTAAAAGAAATGCCAGAAAATGCCTACATGAAATATGGAAGAATCTATAATTTCGATGGGACAGAATTAAATAATAATGAACAACTAATAAAGAATACAAGGGAGAATGCAGATTCATTAATCTTAGGACTAAACAAATTATTAGTTCAAGTAACAAGTGAAGCTGTAAGAGATAAAATAGAACAAAATATTGAAGACTATCTAAGTAGTGATGATCCAAAAAAGAGAATCCTAGATTACATAGTTAAAGAATTAGATGCAGAAACACAAAGACAAATCTTAGAAGTAATTAAAAAATCTATTGAAGATCATAATCTAGAACAAACAATAGATGAAGAATTACATACTAAGTTTGAAGAAAAACTAGATGAGTATACAAATAAAATCCAATTACCAATAGTTCATATAATCAAACTAAAAGATACTGTATTAGGTCAAACATCTGGTGGTTTCTACCACGAGAAGTTTGATGAAATACTATCACAAGTACAATTAGAAGAACCAGTTCTTCTAATTGGACCAGCAGGTAGTGGAAAAAACCATTGTGTTAAACAAGTAGCAGATGCTTTAGGACTTCATATGTACTATACAAACAATGCATCAAACGAATTCAAATTAACTGGATTCATTGATGCTGGAGGTAACTATAGAGATACAGAATTCTATAAAGCCTTTAAAAATGGTGGCTTATTCTGTTTAGACGAATTAGATGCATCTGACCCAACAGCATTAATTGTTATTAACTCAGCATTAGCTAACGGATATATGGCTTTCCCACACGAAACAATTGATAGACATAAAGACTTTAGAATTGTTGCAGCTGCAAATACATGGGGCAAAGGAGCAGACATGCAATACGTTGGAAGAAATGCCTTAGACGGAGCAACGCTAGATAGATTTGATAACATATATATGGACTATGATAGAACCCTTGAAAGAAACTTATACCCTAATGAACAAGTACTAGAATTCATGTGGTCATTTAGAGATGCTGTAGACAAATCTAAAGTACATCACATTGTATCTACTCGTGGAATTGGCAAAGTATACAAAAAAGATGTTAACAACTTCCCAGTAGAACAAACACTAAGAACAAATGTAGTTAGAAACTTAAGCCAAGACGACTTAAACTCAATAATTGGTAATATGTCAAACATCAGTAGAGAAAATAAATATTTCGATGGTGTAAAAAGACTAAGGTTAACAAAATAATATGTATAGATACTATGACAAAAACCGTTATAATGTAATGGAATATGACTTTGATTCCATAACAGAGTTTCTAGACTACATCGATAATACTCCAATAAGTAGAAACTTTAGAGGATGTACATTATCAAGTGAATCTGGTGACTACAGTTTCACTCAAACTCATTCATTAGAAGAAGCCAAAGAACTAATAAAATATGGTTACCATCAAGACTTTGAAAAACTAGTAGAATTAAAATGTTCTTTAGAAAAATATATAAAAATGACTAGAACCAAGGGAAAACAATATAACTATTATGTTGGTTATGCTCCTGATGTTAAAGCTTATCTAGAAGGTAATCCATTATCTATGTTTAATAAAGAATACCCTAAAAGAAAACACATAGATATCTATTACAATTCAGCTATTCTAGGTCATGTATCTACAAGTGAAATCTTTAATAGAGGTGCCATAACATTATGCTTAGTAGAAATCTTAGAAAACATGGGATTTAGTGTCGACTTAAATGTCTTTACAATGTCAGGAGAAGAAGACGGCCAAATCCACTATGCTAAATTTAACTTAAAAAAGAATAATGAAAGACTAAATATTCAAAAACTATACTTCCCATTATGTCATCCATCATTTCTTAGAAGATTAGTATTTAAACTAAGAGAAGAAACTCCAGACATATCAAGAGAGTGGATTAATAGTTATGGTAGAACATGTGATGACTTTACAATAAGAAAGATAATTAATTTACAAGAGAATGATATAGTTATCTGTCAACCAGAAGAGATGGGAGTAGAAGGACATAACATAATAGATGATGCTAATGCAATGTTTGATTACATTAATAGATTCAATTTAAAAGATGTAGAACTAGATCATATAGAAAGAGAAAAAACTTTAAGAAAAGTAAATTAAAAAAGGAACTTAATAGTTCCTTTTTTTATTATAATCTTCTACC
>JAFPMR010000092.1 GCA_017411235.1 Bacilli bacterium
AACTACTATCTCTTTAACTAAATCAGGATCATTTAAGAATTCAAATTCTTCTTTCATTTCCTTAGTAGTTCTAAAGAATTGATTAGGAATATGACCTGGTGTTGGCATTTCACTTTCAGTATAATTTCCAACAAGTTCATATATACCATCTTTTTCTTTAACAACATTTGCAACCGTTAACTTTCTTAGTACAGAACTAATAGATTTTAGTTTTTCAGCTTCTCCTTCTTTTCCTCTAAATGATTCTTCATCAGGATCAGTCTTACTTACAGCATAAATATATGAAATATTTAAAGCTGTAATAGGAATCTTCTTAATCTTTGTTAAAACATAAATATACTTTAATACTTTCTTTAAAATATTATCAGTTTTAACTCCTTGCTCCTCACAAAGATTAACTACTTTATTAACATTATCTAAATTCTTACAAGCTTTTCTTGAACCACTTAAATATCTTGCTAAAGAATGTCTTCCTTTACCAGGAACATTTTGGTTAACAATTATCTCTCTATATAATCTATCTTCTCTATTTAAGTTATGTACATCACCAGTAGCTACAACTAACTTACCTAACTTTTTAGCACATCTAATAATCTTTTCAATACACTTATATAAATCATCAATATTATTAATATCATGACCTCTTAAAAGATGTGAATAATTCTCTGGTGGTTGAACTTCTATATAATCATAGAACTTCATAGCTTCCATTAACTTCTCTTCTGTAGCAGTTTCTGCTAAATAGAATATCTCACCATTCAAACATGCACTACCTACAAGTAAGCCTTCTCTATTCTCTTCAATTAAATATCTAGGTATTCTAGCATTTCTTTGAATAAAGTTTGTATTAGCATAACTAACTATTTTAAATAGATTCTTTAAACCATTATGATCTTTAGCAATAAATGTAACATGTTTACCATTATCATAAACATTTGCTAAATGTTCAGTAAAAGTCTTACTAGGAATATTTTCATACATTTGTAGATAATCATCATGACACCATTCATATTTCCATCTATAATCTTTTAAACCAAACTTTTCAAATGGATATCCAAATTTATCATCTACTTCTTCATCTTCTCCTGGAAGATAAACATAGTTCTTATAACTAACTAACTCACCAATGTGTTCTAACATCTTTGGATTATTCTTAAAACTAGTTTCCTCTAATAATCTTAAATTATTTAAATCATTTAATGTTTTAACTCCATTTATTTGACTTAACATCTTATTAAATATATAAGCAGTATTTTCAGAGTCGACATCAGCACCATGGTGTTGACCAACATAAACAACTAGTGTTAATACTTTTTCACCAAACTCATCATTAAACTTGATTCCAATATCATTTTCTGCTGGATGTAGTTTAACTTTATTTTTAAAATCAACTAATTCGATACCATCATTAGTTTTAACTTCAATCTTAACTTCTTCTGTCTTAGAAGCTTTATGAATAGTTTCTAAATGATAGATATTACGATATTTCTTTACTTTATCCTCTGTTGCAATATCAATATCATAGTATTCTTGTTTTTCTATTCTTAATGCTTCTTCACCATCTACTAAGATACTTGCAAAAGCACTACCTACTTCAGGATCAATTACATTACCAGTAACAGTTGATTCATTAACATTTTCTTCATCTTCATCATCTGCTTCACC
>JAFPMR010000093.1 GCA_017411235.1 Bacilli bacterium
ATTTAATATTTTCTTACGGAAATTCCTTCTATCAAACTTCTTATCAAGAATAGCTTCATAAGTCTTTTGTAACTCCGGCATTGTAACACCATCTGGGAACAAACTCTTTAACATATTACTTTTAACTATTTGTTTACGCAACTCTATTAAAGCATCATGAAGTATTTCTTCATGGTCATAACCTAATGGTGGAATCTTATTAATTGGGAACCAATCGGCATTACTAGTAGTTTCACTTTCTCTTAATACCTTGACTCTCTTACAATCAATAATACCGATAAAACCTATCGCAACCATTCTCATTACTGGCGAACGATCAACCTTACCAAATGCCTTAAATTGTTTTATTGGAACACCTGTAATACCAGTCTTCTCTTCAATTTCTCTTAAAGCACCATGTTCAAGATCTTCATTGTTATATAAAGCACCACCTGTTAATACCCAATCACCCTTAAAAGGCTCATTTTTTCTCTTAATAAGTAATACCTTAGTAACACCTTGTTCTACAGTAAATAAAGCAGTAATAACATGAATCCCCTGATTCTTGTATAGCTTATTTCTAACATTCATACTATCACCTAAAATAATTATAATGCGTACTTTATACACGAGTCAATATATATAACACATAAAAATATTTTATGATATAATTTATACAGAATAAGGTGATATAAATGATCTTAGTAATTGTGCTTATAGCACTCGTTCTCGTTTGGTATGTTAAGTTTACAACCAATCAAGAACTCGCTAAAAAAAATTGTAAATCAGAGACTGACAAAGCAAATGTAAAAAATGCTCGAAAGACATATTCAAGAACTAAAACAACAATAGTATTATTACTACTTTCAATCGCATCATTAATAGTTGTACTTCTAATGAACTTTACTAATTTAGAGTTTATCTTAAAAGATTTCATCTCCGCAGATTTTATTGAAGAAGGAAAAACATTCAGTTATTACTTCTATTTAATTCCTTTATACATATTAGCATCTAGACAAATAATAATTGAAGTAAACTTAGGTGATTTCCTATATAAGTTCTTCAATGTTGAAGAACCAGAATATGAAGGTGGAACATTAAAAAGTCTTTTATATAAAAAATCAGGAAATAAAAATGAAAAAATTAGTTTAAAAGAATATGTTGAACAACTAGAATTAGAAGAAAATAATAAACCGGAAGTAAAAGAAGATAACGCTTTACCAGAAATAAAAAAAGAAGATAAGTAATTATCTTCTTTTTAATTTAACATTGCTAACTCTAAATCGTATCTTAACTTACTTGCAGCAACATAGTTTTCCATGTCAACATCTTGACCTTCTAACCACATATATACTCTTATCTTAGTAATTCCAGTAGGAATATGTAATAGAGTTTGATTAGCTTCAAAATGTTGAGGAGTTGCTACATCTGGATTAACACTTGTAAAATATGAACTTCTATCAGTTTGATCAATATATACAGGTGTAGCAAATTCTTGATTAACACCCTTATAAGCAAGTCTTGAAGCTCCACTAGCAGTTGTAGTTATACCATAAATATCTCTAGCATTTCTTATACCAGTTTGTGAATGCATATCATAATTTGGTTCCCAAATATATGCTTTTCCACCATCAGCTCTTAAATTTTGAGCAGCACCAGGGTTTCCAGCACCTACAGTACCTTCAACAACAAATCCTACTCTAGCAGCATTTTGTGCACCTTTATCTTGGGCATCTGGTTGAGGCATAACACTTGAATTAGCTGTAATACCAATTGTTGCAGGAGTTGTAACTAACAAGAATATATCAAAAGCAATATAATGCTTATCTACACACTCTTCATCACCAGTACACTCTATTTCAGTCTGCTTAACAGTAGTTAAAGTAAAACCACCATTCTTCTCTTCAGTAGTAACGCCATAGAACATATCTAAAGTACCATCTGAACCAATATTACCAGCAGTAGATACATTAGCTAAAGTATCAGGTAATTGGTTAATTGCTCTAGGATAAGTTAAAGGAGCATTAATAATTTGTTCCTTTGTTACAATATTATCCCAGTTAATCGCATCAACAGAAACTTGTAAACCTGTTACTGTTGCAACATTTATATCAATTGAATCAATTGTTGCATGTTTATTAGATGAAAACCACGCAAATGAAGAAGCAGATAACATAACAATCATAACTAATACAAGTAGTATAAGTAAAATAATTCTTTTCTTTTTTCTCTTCTCTTGCTCTTTTCTTTGTTGAGCTTTAGTTAGTTTTTTATTCTTAGCCATAAAAAACACCTTCAATTCTATATTTATCTAATATAAGTATAAATTATTTACCCCCTTAATGCAAACATAAACGGAGGCTTATTCACTATTTATTTACAAATAAAAAAAGGAGTAATTACTCCTTATTAGTATATTGATAACTCGATGTTTAACACCATGTCATGACCAGTTGCATTATTTTCAGCATCAACATCTTGTCCTTCTACCCAGAAATAAACTCTGAATTTTGTAACTCCGGCTCTTAAGAAAATACCAGTATCTTCCATATCATGATTAGCAGTAGTACTAATGTCTGGATCAACTAATTGAACATGAGTACTTGAGTTAGTTTGAGTTAAGTTAATAGGTGTATCGAATGCTTCTTTAACACCATAGTAATCAACTTGAGCTGCACCAGTAGTAGAAGAAATTGTAGTACCAAAGTATGTATTTGCAGAAGCGATACCAGCACGAGTATGTGTATCAGTATTTGGTTCCCAAATATATACTACAGCAGGATCAGTATCAGTAGGACTAGCATTCAATGCTTGAGCTGCTTCTTGTCCAGCAGTACCATCTACATAATATTCTTCAGTAGTTAAATGTCCACGATATACGAATGCAACACGAGTAGCATTTTGAATACCATAATCGTTGTCTCCAACTTTTCTAACTCCAGCATTTCTACCTAAGTATAACTCAGCATCACTTGTAACCTTTAAGAAGATATCAAATGCTACATAAGTTTTACCATTACATTTACTTGCATCAGATACAGGTTCATCACCATTACTATCATAGCAGTTAATTTCGTTTGTAGCAGTAGCAGTTAATGTATAGAATTCAGTACCAGAACATGTTCCATCATCTAAAACTGTTCCACTACATGCGATAGCAACATTACCATCAAATAATTCCATGTAGTTTTGTCCTGAATCAACATGCATATTACCAACTGTTGAAACGTGGTCTAAAATGTCAGGTAATTGGTTCTTATGTCCACCCCAACCATTAGAAATTAAATTTCCTTTATTGATTGAAACTCCCCAGTCAATTGCGTCTGCAGAAATTTCAAGACCGTTTGCTGTACGAGCTTGTACATCTAAACTGTCGATACTAACTGTTTTATTAGAAATAAACCATGCATATGTTGCAGTAGATAATAGAGCAACAGTAAGTGCTAATAAAACAATTAACAATAATAATTTTTTCTTATTATCTTTTTTCTTTTCTCTCTTTGCCATAATTTTTCCTTACTCCTTTAATTAGCATTTTTTTCTTCGACATGCTCTTCCCAAATGTCCATGTGCATTTTCATCTCTCCACCAAGAATATTGTTAACACATTCTGGATCATCACCTTCAAGGAAGATAACAACTGTTACCATATCCCTCTCACCAGGATTTAATCCTTTTCTAGAATCTCTAACAATAGTGCCGTCCGGATCATCTATGAATGGAATAGTTAATTCACTATCTTTTGCATGATAGTAAATTGGCTCTTCCTTACCAGTGATAGGACTCTTCTTTGCATAAACAAAACGGTCATCATTAATGTAAATTATAACTCTTACTGCATCATCGACATTCTTAATAATGTCATCTATTGTTACGGAATACCAATAGTTAATTGTTTCTTCACCTTGGTTTTCCAAATAGAAGGTATGAGCAATATAGTTATCTTTACTATGTGGCCCCTCTGCTTCTCTATTAATGTTATCAGGTAACCACGTAATTGAGATATTATCCATAAACTCAAGTTTAGAAGTAGAGAGCTTAATACGAGAACTTCTATCGTTCAACGACTCATACATAACTAAATTTGAATTTAAGTATGTGTTCTTATCCATGCTAATAACAAAACTGCCAGTACCATAGATAATTCTTAATACAAAATAAGCTATAATTAGCAATAACAACAAGGCCAGTAATGAAATCATTACAACACGTTCTCGTTTTTTTCGCTTTTTAAGCTTATCAGCCGTTAAAACAACTTCACCTTTCGCCATATTTTCAACTCTCCTTTTTCCTTTTAACATTGAATGGAGATAACGATCATGAACACCTACCATATCGTTATTATCATTATAGCACACGAATATTTTAAAAACAATAGAACTTATTTATTTTTTTGCAGTTTTATTGTTTTTATTTACAAGCATATGTTATAATATTTATGTAATAAAATAGATAGGAGGTATCATGAAAAATAAGAGAAAAATCGTTCTATTTCTCGCAATCATTTCTTTGGGATTATTTATTGGTGGAACTATCTATAGTTATGCCAAATATTTCACTCAAACAGATAATTCATTAGGTACTTCCATAAAAAGATGGGACATTGTAGTAAATAATGAAACAATCAGAAATAAAACGACATTAACTAACAGTATTACTGCAGTATTCCCTAACACAAATGGTCATACTGCAACTAACAGAATTGCTCCTGGTGTTGAAGGTAGTTTAAACATTACCATTGATTACACTAATGTAGATGTTAGTTTTAGATATGACTTAAGTATTGCTAAAAACGAAACGCTACCAGACATTAAAATGTCAGATGTTGAAGTAACTGGAGGAACTGCTGAAAACCTAAGTATCACAACTGATGCTGAAGGTGTTACTCACGTAACAGCAACAATTCACTACAGTGCAACTGCAACAAATAAAGTTCAAACGATTACAGCAAAAGTTAAATGGGATGATAATCCTAGTACAAATGAAATGGATAACAAAGAAGATACAACAGTTGGAGCTACTGAAGACTCAGTAGATTTCGATGTAGAAATGAGTTTCATTCAAATAGAAGAATAGATGTTAAACATCTATTTTTTTATGCAAAAAAAAGATACATATAAATGTATCTAATTATTAAGGTGAAACCTCTGAGAAATTCAATGTCATTACAATTTCCAATGAAGGAACATCTATATCAGCATCATTTCCTGTAAATTCAGGATGATCTTCTCTATACTGAGCTCTATAAGTAACTCCGTATTCATAACTCTTTTCACCATACCAAGTATCTTTTTCATCACATGAAGTATCATCTTCATCACATTCATCACTTTCATAAGCCCATTCAAGAGAATAACTTAAGTTTGAATGTCCAGTAGGAGCTAACTCAGTATTACCCAAAACAAATTGTAACTTAAATGGATAACCTGAAATAGTAAATGTTGTTCTTCCACCCTGTCCTACTTCTCTAACAATTGTATAATCACAAACATAACTTGGATCATTTCTATCTATTGAAGCATCACAAGTAGCACCAGGTGCTCCAGGATTTTGTAATACTCCAAATAATTTTAAACTTTTAATTTGAACGCTAACAGATGCAGCCATTTCACCATCATTGGTAATTGGTATTTGCTCACCACTTATAGTCTCCATACCAGGATATAAATCAGAAAGTGAAATAATATAAGTGTCGCCTTGTTCGTCATCACCTAAATATACCTTCCATGATTTAACGTGAGCACTCATTGACATATCAACAGTCTTATTATAAATAAACCAAGCAAATGCAGTTGAAGCACATACAAAGAATAAAACAATTGCTAAACTCACTTTATGTCTTTTTAAAGCAATAAGTAAAATGTTTTTCTTCTTTTCTTTATTTACTTTTTTCTTCATAATAATGCTCCTTTCATTTATTTTTGTTTATTATAGTAATAATACTTTCTCTTCTTTTTCTTTTTCTTAGAGCTTTGATTCTGATTGTTATCTGGTTTCTTTTCTTCCTTTAAAACAGGAGTTTCTTTTTTCTTTTCTTCTACAACAACTGGAATCTCTTTTTCCTCTATTTTCTCTATCTTCTTAACTTCATCCCATTTAGGATGCTCTATTTTTTCTTTTTCTTGTTGCTCTTCTTTTTTCTTTTCTTCAAGTTTTTCTTCTTTTTCTTCTTCTTTCTTAATCTCTTCAAGTTCCTCAATTTCTTCTTTTACTTCTTCATCTATCTCTTCGTCAGTTTTATATACTAACTTAATAATTTCTATAGCTATTATTATAGCTAACGGAATTATTACACAAATGAATAATAATGGTAAACTTGTAGTTATTTTTCCTAACATAGTTAAGAAGAAAAACTTGTGTATAACTTTACCTAAAACTTGATCCTGTGAAACAATTGGATCTTCTATATTATTAGCTTTACCTTTAGTATGGAATAAATACTTACCATTAGCATCAAGTTCTATATCTATAACTTCATGAGTAATGATTTTTCCATTGTATTCTCCACCTTCACCTAGATAAGTAACAGCATCTCCAATTTCAATATTATCTGAAGTCATTTCTTTGATTAATAATGTATCACCAACATCATAAGTAGGTATCATACTACCAGATATAATGGTATAAATTCTGTAACCAAAGAAGTTTCCTCTATTTGAAAATTTTTGAACACCAACTAATATTACTAGTAAAAATAATACTATTATAATAATCCATTCAATTATCGAAGAACATATTTTAAATATCTTGTTTTCTAGTAGCTTTTCCATGGTTTCCTCTAACTTAATTTAATATTATTAATTTTACCCATATACTTATCAATATGCTTACGATAAATAGCACTAATTCCGTCCATCGTAGCATTATTTCTGTGTTTAACTAAAGTATATTGCTCCCCTACCATACTCTTCAATTCTTCTTCAGTTAATGAAGCATTTAAATCAATAATTTTTTGAATAACTTGCTTCATAACTTTTTCTTTAGCTTTCTTAGTTGAATATTTTTCTTTATTTAACGTACATAATGCTAGATAGTCTAGTAAGAATGTTTCATCAAAGAAACCTCTTAATTCACCTTCATCATTATAGTTCTTATCATTCTTACTACGTTTATTATCGTCATTGAAATGATCTTGAATATAATTCCAAAGTGTAACAGCATATTGGAAGTTAGTATTTTTTAAGATAACATTAGTTTTCTTAATTGGTGATCTAACTAAAGCAATATGTGCTTTAGCTAAAGATCTAAATACTTCCGTACGTTTTAAATCTAATATTTGTTGTTCAATCTTATCAATTCTTTCGGCAAGAGATACACCGCCTTTAGAACCATCTTCCTTTTTATTATGTAAGCTAGTCTTAATAGATAATTCCATACTTACATGTTCTTGACCAACTAAAGTTGCTGATTTATATTGAATTGATTTATCATCTTTTAAATATGATCCTTCAAGTAAGGCTTTCTTTTTCTTGTTAACAAATATTTCTAGATTAACTATTAAAGTATAGATAAATCTATTTTCATAAGTGTTAAAAGTTTCCTCTTTATTAATATTTAATATTTTAGAAGGTTTAACTTCATCATTCTTTTCGTCGATTTCTTGAATAAGATTAGTATGTCTAGCTAAGTGCTTAATACTATCAACAGTAACACGTTTAGCTAGTTCAACCTTAACAACTTCATCTTCATTTATAATGAAACGGTTAGGATTTCTTAAGATATTATCCAAATATCTCATTGTATCTTCTACTAACTCTACCCATTCAAAGTTGGCTTCCACTTTATCAAAATGTAAGTCAACAACCATATCTGATTTAGTTCTTTTACTAAAAGCACTAATACGGGATTCATCAGCATTCTCAAATAAAGATGTTACAGATAATCCATTTTCATTCATAAATCCCAACCCTTTCTATTACTATGTTAATTTCTTAAGTATCAATAGATAATCAATACATTCTTTCATTCTACCTTTACCGAAAGTAGTATCCAAGAATTTAATAAATCCATCGATTTCATCTCTAATATAAGAGACATTTAATTGTTCGAACTTACGTAAGATCTTACGAGCAATGAAGTAATCTACTCCATCAACTTCAGTTCCGCCGCAAGCAACGAATACTGGAACGAATTTTTTCATGTGTGCAACAATACGGTTACCAAAAGCAATACGGAAATGTTGTATTACATAATCGTCCATCTTTTCTACTTTATCTAGTGTTTCATCACTAATTTGATTATTGTTAATAGCTGCTTCATATAAACTTTCTAGATAAGAATAGTTTACATCAATAGCTTGTTGTGGAACAGGTTCGAATGGTACACCTTTTTCATTAATATCAATTGGCATAGCACGGTCGTAAACCTTATCAGTAACCATGAAAGTTGAGTCATCGTTATTGATTGTTCCTAAGTACCATACGTTTGGTGCTATCTTTAATTTACCAGCATTTAATCTCTTTGGATCGCTTGACCAAGCACTTGGTGTTAACTCAACAATCCATTCATCTTCACTAGGCATTTCTAGAATAGATAACATTTCAGCGAAGTAATATTCGACACGTGAGATGTTCATCTCATCTAAGATAACTGTATAAACTTCATCAGTATAACCTGCTTCGTAAATAGTTGCTAACAAGTCAGTTTCATTAAACTTCTTTGTAAATTCGTTGAAGTAACCAAATAGCTCAGTTCTATCACGCCATGATGGTTGAACTGAAGCAACTGTTGAATCGTGCTTAACAAATTTTCCCCAAGCATACGCCATAGATGTTTTACCAGTACCAGAAATACCTTGTAAGATTACTAACTTAGTACTTGATAAAGCTGCTATAAATAATCTTATTAATCCAATTGGATAATACAATTTTAATTCTGATGCACAGAAATTTCTGAAGTTATCACACAATTCTTCCAATGTGAATGAATTGTTGTAATTAACAATTTTGTAATCTTTGAATTTTTCGTCGATAACAGTAAGTTTTGGGAATCTTGTATCATTTTCATGACCATCATCAACCTCACCATTTTCATCCATTGTAGCTCCATTAGCATCTTCATCTGGACTAAGTCCAAGTTGAGATACTTTCATAGCCATTAACTCGTCTTTTTCTTTCATTAACTTAGCAACTTGTCTATGTAACTCAGCTAATTCTTCTAATAAAGACTCTTGTTCAACTCTAGTTTTTCTAAACTTCAATAGTTTTCTAACTAGGAAATAAATAGCTATAATTACTAGTGCTAGAAGAACCATAGTTACAACGATAGCTAATACTACCATGAACCATTCTCCACCACTAAAATCTTTACTATAATCTTTAACTAATCTAGCATATGCTCTTACATCAAACATCTGCAGAATTCCTAAAAAGAAATCCTTAACAGCTCTAATCACACCGCCAAATAGTTGATCTAAGAATTCATATAAAAATCTAACATATGTATCCATTATTCCACCTCATCCACTGCTATTATTCTATCTTTTATTCTACCACGTTTTTTCATATCTTTATAATAATATTTATCAGATTGAATAATAATTTTATCAAACAACTCTAAATATTCAATATTATCAGAATTATAATCAAAACTTTCATCTAACTTAATTACAAATACAAATCCATTTCTTATATAGTCCATTACATAACTTTTATATCTAGTAAATGTTGAAAAATCAATTGCAATTCTAAGTCTATCTTGAACATAAGAACTATCTATTACTCCAAATAAACTTTTTATCTTCGTCTTCTTATCAAAATAAGACTTAGGTAAATCAACAATATACTCATTGTCAAAATCACAAGCAATTAAATCATTAGCAATTCTAACAGACACTTGTAAAAATGATATAGCAGTTAAGTCTTCTGAAATACTATCTTTTTCCCTTGCCTTCTTAATAGCAGTTTCACTATATAACTCTGGGAAAGCAATATTATTAACTAATTTAGCATAATATAAATTCTTATCTAATTCTTGAACATCTAACTCAAATATCTTTGAATCAAACGCTGTAATAAAATCTTTTTTCTTCTTAATATCTTCTCTAACCATTTTATTAAAATCACTTAAGAACTCTAAATTATCTTCATATTCTAATAACTTGCTTCTTTGTTCAGCAATAAGTTCAATTGTTTTTTTCTGTGATTCTAATAAATATAGTTGATCCAAGTTATAGAAATAACTACTAAATATTCTATAACTATTTATCAAATTAAGATTATCAGAATTTTTTTCATATTCACTTATTAACTCTTTATTTGTTATATCTAAAGCTTTGCTTATCTTCTTACTTAATGAAGCTTTAACACTAGATTCATCAAGATAATTGCTATATCTAACTATCATATAAGAATCTATATACTTAGTAGCAATATTCTTATCATATTTCTTACCAAATATAAGCTTTAAATAATTATGAAAACATTTCTCAGTATAAGAAACATATTCATCCATCACATTAACCATCCCTGCACCTCCTTAAGACAACCTAGTAAAGGTAATTGCTGGATTACCACTACCATCATAAGTGTTATTCTCAGCTGGATTATTCTTAAAATATCTTACCATCATACTAGATTTAGGTTCGACATTAAATGTAATACTAGTAATATTATGATTAATATCTTCAGTAACTGAAGTATTAGGATCATTCAAAATATTATTTGTCATATCGAAACTATATAAACTAGTATTAGTAATATCTAACTTAACTCTAATAGTTTCTGTTGGTAATGTATTAGATACTAAAGCATCCATATACAATCTACCAGATACATCTTCAATCTTATAATTAACACCGTAGTTACCAACTACCAATACAAATGTTGCTTTTAATTCTTCTTCATAAGGTGCAGTAGCATTTGCAATTACAGTTACAGAAACTGACTGACCATCACGGATCGTTACATTGTCTTTCTTCTCTACTGTAACTACTAAGTTATCAGCATGAGTAGAAGCTGGAAGTATACGATCATTAATTTCTGTAGTTGATCTATTACCGAAATAACAAATAGAATTATTATCGGCTACACATTTAATATTATAAGTAATATCATTATCAGTTCCTTTTAAACTATTAAGTAAACTACTCATATTAATATCTATTTGATAAGGAACTGTTCCACTCCATGGATTGATCTCATATGTTTTACCATGGATTGTTAATTTATCACTTGAGAAGTAAAAGTTTTTAGTTCTCAAATAATAAACTTGAATAACATCTTTAACATATCGGCCATAGTTGACTACTAAGAAAGAACCAACTGCTAAAGCAATAATAATTAAACTAACAGCTAATGCTCTGTGTTTCTTAAAAAAACTAAAAGCCAAACGTTTTTTTGTTGAATTTTTCGTTGTTTCCTTTCCTTTCATCTTCTCACCTACTATTTACTAATTACATAAATTAGCATCACTATCTCCAGCAATAACTTGCTTAGATTCTAATTGAATTTTAATTGATTCCACCATATCTTGATACAAGTAACTCTTATAATCTTCTGGGAATTCAACTTTCAAATAATACTCGTCTTCTTTTAAGACTTCTTTCTTTAAACATTTAGCATCAATTGCATAATGTTTAAACCATGTTCCCCAACCATCAGTTGCATACACACCAATATCTTGATTATTTCTCTTAAACAAGTCTGTAGCTCCTGCAGTTCTAGGATTTTGATTGTAATACAAACTATATTTTAGATTAATATTAGTTGTTGTAATAACTTTTAAGCGATAAATGATATTAGTATCACTAACAACATCATCACCTTCGTCATTTATAACTTTATTAGTAACTTTAAATCTATATAGTTTTTCAGCGCCTGGAGCAATATCTCCAAGATTAATATCTAATGCTGTTTCATCAGTACCGCTAGATGTATCATATAAGCCATCATAATTGAAAGCATATAACGCAACATCTAATGGAGCTTCACCAATAGCATCAGAAACATATATGGCATTTGAAGTTTTAAGCAAACCAAAAATCAACAATAAATCAGCTAACAAGAAAACTGAAATAAAATTCAAACCACGTTTATTGTTAAATCTTAATTTACTCTTCATCTTCAATGCTCCTTTCTTTCAGTAAACTTGTATACCAACTGAATAAAACTATCATTGCTATAAATGGAATTATAACAACTGGTTCCATAATAAATTTCTTTACCTTTCCCCATTTTTTACCAATATGGACAACTTTACCAATTACTTTATCTTTCTCAATTGTTCCATCATCAGCATTATTGTTATCACCTTTAGTAATATAACCATCATCTAGTACTTCAATTACTCTATGAGTTATAACACTATTGTTGCTTTTATAAGAAACAATATCATCTTTTTCAATCTTATCAGTAATCTTAACGATTACCATATCATCTATGTTAATAGTATCTTCCATACTACCAGTTAGTATTTGAAAATACGTATAACCAAAATAATTACTATAGGTTTTCTTCAATACCTTAGTTTGAATAAACCCATATAAGGCAAAAGCAATACCAATAACTAATACAAAGATTAAAATATCTAATAGTATATTTATTAATATTTTTATGCCTTTCATTAAAATCCCCTACCCATTATACTGTTCAAATGTTATTTCAATAGGAATATCAAGTTTAGGGTCAGAACTCTTTGTTCCGATTACTGTATCCTTTTCATTTGCTGTTTCATCATTTAACCAGTCAACATAGAAAGTAATTACATCTTCGTGATTACCACTAGCATTAGCTGGATTATAAATAATATAACCAACATAACCAGTTTCAGGAACTTGTATTCTATTTGTATCATTAGGTCCTTTAATGTAATACTCTAAAGCAAAATCATCATCTTTGATATAAGACCTAATAGTATATTTTATAGACACTTGAGTATCTTGAGGATTAATTCTTAAAACAAATTCTCCACTAGAACCAGGTGCTATCTTATCTCTTTTAACATTTGCAGTATCACTATTACTATAAGTAAATTCCGTTATATTAAAATTTCTTACTATTGTTACTGAGTCATCTTCATTAACCTTTGATTCAAAACAAGCACTATTACTAGTATCTGGTGTAACAATGTTACAACCATTAACTGTAATATTCCATTTAGCAACATTTGTTGAAGCTTGTCCAGTTACGTCAGATCTATATTTACTATAAGAATAAGATCCAACTAAAACAATTAGGAATAAGAAAGATAGTATAACTAGTATCTTAACTCTCCTATTCATATTTAAGCCTCTTTCTTAAGTTCAACTACTTCTAAGATTATTGCATATACTTCAAAGATAATTGCAACCATTGTAGGTAAAATAATTAATGTTAAGAAACCATATTTTGATTCAAGTACTGATAATACTTTACCAATACCAGCATATTTCTTAATATCTTTACCAATAAAATAGTCATAATATACATTATAATCATTACCAACAACGTAAGTATAATAACCATTAGCTTCTAATACATTAGTAACTTCTGCGAAATTAACTACAAAATCTTCACCAGGATTATAGAAGAAAATCGAATCTCCTTTTTCAACATCCTTGCCTTCGTTTTTAGTAACTACTAGCAAATCGCCCTTTTTATAATCTTTTGATAAGTCTTGATCAACTATAATAAAAGATTTATTTCCTAATTCAGTAATTCTTTGCTCATTAAAATTTAGAAGACAAACTGTAATAAAAATTTCTACTCCTAAATACAAAATTAAAAATACTGTAAACAAAACTTTCAATATAGACTTCACTGTACTTTTCATATATTATCACCATACTAATTTTACCATAATAATACAATACTTTCAATCAAAAATAAGACCATAAAAATGGTCTTATTTGTTAGAATTAATGATTTTTTTTGCTTCAAATAAATTTTGAATAAAATCAATAGATAAATCGTATTCTTCAAGAGCATTACTAATATTAATAATCTCTAGAGCTTGCTTTAGTCCATCTATTCCATCAGGAGTTAACTCAGATTCATCTAAGTTAATCTCTAATAACTTATAATGATCAATAAGTATTAAAGCTAAATTATGTTCTACAGTAAATGCTAAGTTATTTAGAATACTGATATTAGGATCTGATAAGAAATTATCAAAATCTCTAACAATTTCCTTAACTTTCTTAATATCAACGTCTTCATCATGTTCTTTAATACAGAATCTTAAATAACTCTTAAATGAGAACACAAACTTAAATACATCATAAATAGTTGAAGTATCACTAATAAAATCATTTAACTTGCTATAAACTAAAGCTTTATCATATTCTTTATACTTTTCATCTAACTCTTTAACTTTTTCATTAACAGTTAAATAATGTTGTTCAATATCAACTTTCTTTCTAAAGAATAAGAATCCCTTAGTAGTACCTTCATTAATTTCACTAGTTAATTTTGTTAATTCATCAACTAAAGCACTAATTTCCTTAGTTACCTTAGCTAAATCATCTTTATGTCCTTCTCTTTCAGCATATTTCTTTAAAACATCTTCTAAAAGATAATTAAACTTCAAATAATACTTATATTCATCTAAATTATGATACAAGTTTCTAAAGTCATCTTTTTTAGCTTTACCTTTACTAATATCGCAGTTATCACCTAAGAATCTAGAATAGCATTTACTTACAGCAACTGGACTATAGTCGCTAAGCATTACTTCGCCTTCCATAAATTTCTTAACAATAACAGCTTCATCATAATGTTCTAAATCATCTAATTCTTTAGCTAAATTATTTCTTTTAATTAGATAATCATCATAACTCATATTGTCCATGATAATATCTTTTTTCTTAGTTTCAATATATTTTTCAAATTCTTTAATAAACTTATTAAATAGAATCCTTAAACTAGTCTCTACATGTGAAATAACATCAGGGCATTTCCAGTGTAGATCTTCAAATACGTCTTTCATTCTATCAATATTGTCATCTTTAAGTAATTCTTTAATATATTTTCTAGCATAATTACTATAAACAAAGTCTTCCTCAGTTAAAGTAACACCAGCTGCTTCAAATTTTTTAATAGCTTCTTTAATATCTTCGTTAACTGAAACTAAATCATTTTTATAGTAATGAGTAATGCTATAAAGTAGAGTATCAAAGCCTAATTTTTCGAAAGGAGTATTTACAGGATTGAAGAGATTTAACTCTTCATAATCCTGTAATTCTCTCTTAACTAACTCTAATCTAGGAGATGGTTGAGCATTTAATGTTTTGTTAGCACGTCTTCTAATTTCTGCAAGGACTTCATCTCTTTGTCCCTTATACTCTTCTTCTAATTCTTTAACTTTTTTCTTATATGTAGCTAGATTTTTAGCATTGTTTTTTGGCATACTATCCAATACTTCTTTAGCTACTTCAATCTCGTGATTAACATCCTCTAATCTCTTTACCATTATTTACTCCTCTTTTCTACTTCAGTATTTTCTTCTGCTTCTAAATATTCAACGAACAAATTCATTGCGTCATATAAATTGATTAATTCGCCGAAAGCTAGACTTTCAATTTTTACATCCATTTTAATTAACTCCCTTCAATCTCTTCATCTACATCAAGACTACGAATAATTAAGTATTCATAGACATGTCCAATAGGCGTATTTCCGTCATATATTTCAAATACAACACGATAAGTACCAGATTTCCATTTAGCATTCATCGGATTATTAATCTCAGTCTCTGAAGGTCCTTCCTTCATCGTCATCTGAACTACTAAATCTTCTTCCTCTAAGTCATTATTTAAACTTGTTAAGTTATAGATATAGCAATCGCCATCTTCTAAACTAGCAAAACATGTACCATTCATTACATTGTTTCCGCCTTCAAGATTTAATGATGTAGCAATGTTTCCTAATGAAACAGGTGAATAAGCTGTTTCATAATAATCAATGCCATAATTTCTTCTCTCTAAACGAACCTTAACATTTGGATTAGCCAAACCATTCTTTGTCTTCAAAGAATATGTTAATACTAAATCACCATTCTTATCTTTACCAGTATTTGAATCACGTGTTACCTCTACTGGAGGTAATGAAACATCAATACCATATTGATCATTTAACAATGTAAATATAAATTCATTTCTTGTAGGAGTAAAGTCTCCATAGTATAAACCATCGTATGAAGCAAAAGTTTCAACTACTAGCTTATAATCTCCATATTCCATATCAGAGTTTTCAAAATCCAACTGAATATCAGACAATACATTTGTAATACGTCCAGCCATTGGAACTCTTATCGTACCATCTGTTTGTGGATAATACTCTTTACCATTAATCTTTACTACAGTACCAAATAAGTTAGTTGTAACTGGAGCATAACCAGTAATATTACCATTTTGGTCTTTTGTAGCTTGTAAAACTGTAATCTTAGCACCTAGTTTGTAATCATCAAACTTAGTATCTTGTGCACTACCATTAGTAGCTTTTAAATCAGTATTCAATTCAAGAGTAGCTTCATCTCTCTTATAGAATGATACTGGTTCAGGATTATTTTGTGCATCTACAGCTGGTTGTCCATTTTCATCTAAGAAATAACCAGTAGTATCAATTACAGAATTAGCATTATTAACTATTGTATACTTCATACTATTCATCGGTTCACCATTAGGGAACATCTTTGAAGAAGATGATATAACATTACCATTTTCTATAGTATCTCTAGCAATTTCCATATACAAATAGTGTTCACCATATCCAGCTGTTGGATGTGATGTTACCTCTGAGAAATCGACAGTAAAGATAAATTCCTCAACCGCAACACCAGCTTCAGAACCAGCTGTTTTCGGTGTGAAATACTTCGTACTATCTTTACCATTCATATCATCATCAAATGTAACTGAACTATCAGTATTACCCATTCTCATAAAGTCTTCTAAACGATACTTATAGAACGTTCCATCTAATGATTGTTCAGCGTTATTATTTTCTACAACATAATAATATTGTTCATTATTCTTTAAGTCTAACATTGTAATCTTAGTTCCAATTGGGAACTTATAATCAGACTTCAAATAACGATATGCAGCAGTTGTAGTAATACCACTTGTAGTCTCTTCTTCAGCATATAAAGTATTAGCTGAGTTAAGTTCTGAATTAGCAGCAGCTTCTGCATCAGTAACTAAATCTAAAGTTAACATTTGATAAATACTTACTGCACTATCACCTGTTATAGATGGATTTGGATGGTTACTGAACATCTCATATTTCTTACCTGCATCAATAGCAGATGCATAACCTTTATTATTAGTATGATACATTGAAATATTAACAACGATCATAACGCTTTGATGTAATTCATCAGCATGAGTAGGATCACCATGTGGATTATCGAACTCAGTATTAATATATACAGCACCTAATGGAATAACTGTAAGTTCATCATCACCTGTAGTAGCTAATGAGAAATCTAAGTTCTTAGAATAATGTAACCAGAACGCTAATGATCTAGCATTTGTAGTTGAGTCGTATTTATACTCAAGATCTCCAGTACACTTACCAGACGTTCCAGTACATGTATCACTGTTAATATCCATAAAGTAATCTGGATTAAAGTCACCATTATTCCATCCATGAGCTTGATCATATAAATCTTCATTATCATAGATATTAGTTCTATAGTTTTGTAACCAACCAGAAGTTGTAGTACCCATTGATAATGAGAAGTATCTATTAGCATCAGTAATCTCATATCCATTAATAGTACTTGAACTTGTTGCAACTGTTGGAACCTTAGTTCTATCAACTAAATAAGCTTCCCAAGGAGTTTCAACATCAGCTGTAGCTTTAAATGAAGTTGAATCAATACTTGTAATCTTCATTGTAGCATCACGCCAGCTATCATCGCCGTCCATTAATTCTTTTAAGTTAATTGTCTTTAAATATGCGCCTTCAACTGTTGAGTTTGTAGCAAATAAATCAACAACTAACAATAATGGTTCTTCACCTAATATCCATTTATAATATTTTTCATTATCAGGTCTTACACCTACATAACGAGTTGCTAACTTAGTAGCATCTTCTTCTTGTTTATAGTGTGAATAGAATCCATTATTAGGTACTTGTACGTCTGGAGACTGACTATGTCTACCATAAACAAATGTATAAGCACCAGCATCTATACCACCTAAAACATCACTATTTAAAGATTGATTCATATTTAAATTAGTATCATAAATACCATAATTGTAATTATTACCAGTAGCAGTATACATACCTAAATATGTCATACCATTAACTGGACCAGAAGCTTCGTTATCATGTGTAGTATCAGCTTCTGCTGTTGTTGTAACAGAGAAGACAATATTTGTATGCATGAATAA
>JAFPMR010000094.1 GCA_017411235.1 Bacilli bacterium
AAGACCAACTTCTAATTTGTTCAGGAGATGCAATTCCTATTTTGATACCTTTAAAGCTATTAGCATCTATCATAGTTCTTCACCCTCCTCTTCTAAACCTTCTCCAGGGAAGTCGATATCATCTAAACTATCTTCGAATTCATCGTCTTCATCTTCAAACTCATCTTCATATTCTTCAGATGGTTCTTCAGGTTCTGGAATGATTTCTTCTTCATCATTCATTTCTTTTCCTATTTCATTAATTGAAATAGCTTCTTCTTCCTCTTCATGTTCTAAGTCTTGGATATCACATAAGTTGTCATCTTGATCAACTATTTGAATATTTAAGCCTAGAGCTTGGAATTCTTTTAATAATACACGGAAGCTTTCTGGAATACCAGCTTGACTAATTGTCTTACCTTTAACCATTGCTTCATATATCTTAACACGACCAACAACGTCGTCTGACTTAACAGTCATCATTTCTTGAAGAACATGTGCTGCACCATAAGCATATAGTGCCCAAACTTCCATTTCTCCAAATCTTTGTCCACCGAATTGTGCTTTACCACCAAGAGGTTGTTGAGTAACCATTGAGTATGGTCCAGTTGAACGAGCATGTAATTTATCATCAACCATGTGATGTAATTTAATCATGTACATAACACCAACTGATACACGGCTTTCGAATGGTTCACCTGTACGTCCATTGTAAAGAACTGTCTTACCATCTGGATCAATACCAGCTGCTTTTAATTCTTTACTAATATCATCCATTGATGCACCATCAAATACTGGTGTTGCATAATGTAAGCCTAATTTCTTACCAGCCATACCTAAGTGTAATTCTAGGATTTGGCCAATGTTCATACGAGATGGAACACCTTGTGGGTTAAGAACAATATCTACTGGACGACCATCTGGTAAGTATGGCATATCTTCTTCTGGTAAGATTAATGAGATAACACCTTTGTTACCATGACGTCCTGACATCTTGTCACCAACTTGGATCTTACGTTTTTGAATAATGTATACACGTACTACTTTAGATACACCAGCAGGTAGTTCATCAGAGTTTTCTTTAGTATAAATCTTAACGTCATGAATAATACCGCCAGCTCCATGGTCAACTCTTAATGAAGTATCTCTTACTTCACGAGTCTTTTCACCAAAGATTGCATGTAATAATTTTTCTTCTGAAGTTAATTCTTGAACACCTTTTGGAGTAACTTTACCAACTAGGATATCTCCGTCTTTAACTTCTGTACCAATACGTACGATACCATTAGCATCTAAGTTCTTACGAGCTTCCTCACCAACGTTTGGAATATCTCTTGTAATTTCTTCAGGTCCTAATTTTGTATCACGACAATCAATGTCATAATGTTCAATATGTAGAGATGTATAAACATCTTCTTTTACTAATCTTTCATTTAATACAACTGCGTCCTCATAGTTGTAACCATTACAAGTCATGAAGGCAATAGTCATATTTTTACCTAATGCTAATTCACCCATATCAGTTGATGGTCCATCAGCGATAACTTCGCCTCTATGAACTTTATCACCTTTTTTAACGATTGGATGATGATTAATATTAGATGCATCATTACTTCTTTCGAAGTTAGCTAAGTGATATAAATCTTCACCTTTAGCTGTTTTAACGATAATCTTTTTACCGTCAGCATATTCTACTACACCATCAGCTTTACAAACAATTGTAGATCCTGAATCACGAGCAGCAATATACTCCATGCCAGTACCAACGATTGGTGCTTCAGTAGTTAATAGTGGAACTGCTTGACGTTGCATGTTGGCACCCATTAGGGCACGTGTAGCATCGTCGTGTTCTAGGAATGGTATACAAGATGTTGTAATAGATACGATTTGGTTAGGAGCAACGTCAACGAAGTTAACTTGTTCTTTATTAACCATAACTGTATCACCGTTTAAACGAGCGATAACTTTATCATCAACAATCTTATTGTCTTTATCTACTTCTGTAGTAGCTTGTGAAATATAGTAATCTGCTTCTTCATCAGCAGTTAAATATACTATTTCATCTGTTAATTTAGTATTAACAACTTTACGATATGGAGTCATGATGAATCCATATTCGTTTACTTTAGCGTATGAAGCTAGAGATGTAATAAGTCCAATGTTTTGTCCTTCTGGTGATTCAATTGGACAAATACGTCCGTAGTGACTTGGGTTAACGTCACGAACTTCCATACCTGCTCTTTCTCTTGATAGACCTCCAGGTCCTAAGCAAGATAAACGTCTCTTATCAGTTAATTCTGCAATAGGATTGATTTGATCCATGAATTTTGATAATTGTGATGAACCAAAGAATTCTTTTAAGCATGCTGTAACTGGACGGATGTTAATTAAAGTTTTTGGAGTAACTGTATCAATTTCTTGAGTAGTCATTCTTTCTCTAAT
>JAFPMR010000095.1 GCA_017411235.1 Bacilli bacterium
CTCATTAGTAAAGAATGTTTCTGTAGTAGGAACACTCTGACCATTTACTTTAACTGTCTTATGCTTATTTACTTTCTTGATAGCTACACCAATCTTAGTATCCATTACATCAATAACAGCTTTAACGAGTTCAGGTTTATCCTTATTCTCTTTCCAATCATGAACCATGATTGTTTTATCTTCTTGGTCACATTCAGTAATAGGTTTACCACATGCACAATAAGCTAAAGAATTAAGCTGTTTAAATCCTGGCATTACTTCTTTCTTACCATTAGTAATTCTTGTTGGTTTACCTGTAGCTGAATAGCAATAGAACATTGAGAATGTTCTTGAAATTCCATTAATCTCAACTACTGCATTAGCTACCTTTGTCTTGTTAACTCCAACAGTTGTAAAGTAAATGTATTTCAATAAACCCTGATATAATCCTGAATCTAATACTGTACTTGTAGTAGGATTCTCATAAAGTTCTTTGTCATTTAAAGGTGCATCTAAACCAAAATCAATCTTTGCCATAATATTTTAATCTCCATAATATGAATTTAAACGATCTAAAACTAATTTAATATTTCCATCAATGTAGGTTTCATTTTTACTCCATGTATCAGGGTTACTTCTGATTCTTTCATTTCTGGTTTCTTTGGTTAAGCGTGTCTGAATAACATGCTTATATCCCAAATCTCTATCATCTTCTGTAATATGCAGAAGGTCATTCTGGTATTTCTCTAATTCACTGATAGGTACTTTCTTACAAGCAACAATATCATTGAAATAAGATTCAACACCAATGTTCATAACTGCTCCCTTTAATTTAATCTTGGTTTCAGTTACCATTTCTTTCTCATTATATACATCACTCGTATGAGCTGTAATTATAACATTTTGTGGTAATTTAGGAATTTCTTGATTAAGTAAATTATCAAAGAAATCACCATACAATCCCCAAGCTTGCATTGTATTGGTTGCAGTTTTAACATATTTAATCTCGAACATACGCATTAAGAATGTAAGACTGTCAATAACAATAGTATTAAACTTTTCAGGGTGTGCTCCTGCCTGTCTAATATATGAGTTATCTCCAACCATTTCACTTAATGGTTCTGTAATAACTTTCTTTTTAAATTTATTAGGAAAATTAACACCTTTACCTGATTCACAACCAAGATAAAGTACTTTTTCCTGTTCGTCTAATCCTCTAAGTGATGATGTTTTACCACTAGCTGATTGTCCGACAACACATATTAATCTCTTTGGCATTTATTTTCTCCAAACATAAAAACCATTAACAGCCGTAGGCTGGATATTTAAACAAATAATTAAAAAATTTCAAGTATAAAAAGGGAACTTACGTCCCCTTGAAGAGTGATATTTTTACCTAAATACATTTAGAATTTAATTTTAAATATTTTACAAACTGCTATAAAGCACCTGCATAAATTAAAGATAAATCCGAACATATCTGACCCTCGGTTATCACATTACCAAGAATGTCACTATCAATCTCTCTCATTAATAGAAGGTAATTATTTAACTGATATTGATTGAATGATAGTAGTATGAATTTCATTAATATCTAATGGTTTCTCTAACTTAGCATTTAATCCAAGTATTCTACTCTCTACTTCATTAATATCATAACCTTGGTCTTTCAACATCATACCATAACGGAATAACTGACAATTTCTATTTCCCTCTTTAATACGCTCTAAGAACCAACGAGTAATATTATCAATATCTCCATATTGTTTAATCTTCTCCTTACGTTCTCTATCTTGAGCTGTATCAGGAATAAATGGTCTAGGGTCAAATAATTCACCTTTATTCATAAATACTTGACCGTCATTAGTTAGCCATTTACGAGCAATATCTTTGGTTTGAGCATCAATACCTACAAATGGTAATGTATCAAAGATATTCTGCATAAAGATTGAATAATCATCTTTATTTAAGAATAACTTATATTTCATTGGTAAGATTATTCTAAAACGAGGCGTAGCCTCAGTATGAGATTTAGTAGTATAAATACAATATGTATAATTCTTTAAAATCTCTTGAGCTGATTCAATAGAACAATTACCATCAATATCTAAAGCCAACAAATTAAAAGCTGGTATTACATACTTCTGACTTCTATGATTACCTAATTCAGGGTGTGCTGTATCAGGCATAAAATGGTGAGTACACCAATGTAATCCATTAGCTTTACCTAATCTGTTAATCTTAGTCCATGGTATTTCTTGGTTTTGATAGTTATTAGAAATATCATTAGATGTAGAAATAATAAGTTTCTCTAAATTGGTTTCTTCTAATCTTTGTCCCTCAAGGAAAGGTATTTTATTAATTTCAAATGATTTAATAGCAATACCATTATCATATCCCCATGCAGAAGCCAAAGTAATAAGATATTCTGTAGCCTGTTTCTGTTTATCTTTAAAGAATGGTAATACTTCTGCTAATGCAGCATAAGTTAATGGTTTACCTGCTTTACTAATATACTTAGCAAGCTTAACAAAATCAGGATCTCTATACATTATCTTTCTAAATGATTGACCACTATCTTCAGCTAATTTAAATGCAGCTAATAGGTGTCTACGCTCTACTGTATTACTCTTTTCACAAAATGCATATGCACCTGCTAATTTAAGAGCTTTCCAATGACGTGTACTTAATTCAGCTTTACTTAAAGCCTCAGTTGCCTCATCAGATAATGATTCAGCTCTTTGTTCACAATAAAGCTGATAATCATATAATAATTCTTCTTCTGCATCACCTAGTAATAATGTCTTATCATAGTATTGAAGATTAGATAATATACCTAAACTATCAGATAAATCCTGTAATGTTTTATCTGAATTACCTTTAAGTAAATCTTCTCTAAATTCTTTACCTGATTTGAATTTCTTATTCTGTTTAATACCCTCACCATAGAATAATCTACGTGCATATCCTGCCTGTAATTGAGAGTAGAACTCATCTTCTTCCTTACCTGAATTAAGTAATTTAGCAGGTGTACCAAACCAAAGCATATTAGTAGGTACAGGATCTTCTCTTGATTCTGCTCTTTTACTGTTAGCACTATCTTTAGTTAATTTATTCTTGGTTTTACCTAAATCAAATACTTCCAAACCAATAGCTAATAATTCAGGATTAGCTAATATATTTGAACCTATTTCATCACATATAAATGATAATGCACCTATTTTAGCTAACTGTGCTTTAGCTCTAACCTGTTTAAATGCTGGTCCTGTAGCACTATCAAATGCATATGGAAAATTACCATAATCCATATATTCAGCAGTTAATGCTTTTAAACATTCATCTACAGGCATACCTGTTACAATACTCTTTTGAGTAGCTAGTTTCTCAAGAGAAGTTTTAGCAACATGTGGCATAGTAGAGTTCATAAATGTATTTCTAAATTTATTAACTACCTGTGATTCAAGTATATCCTGACTATGACCTTTACCTGCTCCTGATTGCATTAAACCACAAGCATACATATTAACAGGTACATTATTATTTACTTTACCTTTAATCTTACATCTCATTGATGATGCTACTTGAGCTAAGTAGAATGAAATAACAACTCTAAAATAATTATGTGAATTGTTATTGGTTTTACGCTCAATAATACCTAAAATCTTTTCCATAGTAGGGTCATATTGAGCATTCTTAATTTCTTCTTCTATGTTCATATTACTCCTTAATTAAACCTTCACTAACAAATCGTTTATACTGCTTACATACATTTCTACAGCTACAATAACTGCAACCTTTAGGTTCAGAAGCTTTCTTTTTAACTACTCCTTTACCACCTTTAGATAGTAAATAAGCATTAGCCTCTATAAGACTATCAAAGTTCTTGCTTGCCCGTAGGGCAGCATTAGAACTAAAGTATTGCCATACCTCATCTATCATTAATGTTTTAGCATCACATTCAGGTAGATTATCTTCCTCAAGATAAGCCTCAATACCCATAATCTTATTACTCATAAATGTTTCAATTTCAGCAATACTCATTAAGGGTAATTTAACACTTACAAAAGGACACTTAGGATAGTCAGGATTACTAAGTGTATAGTTCTTATTCCAATCAGTAAATATATAATGAATGGTAATAAAATCACCTGTAATTAATTCAGGATTTAACCATCTATAAATACTACCCTGTAATATATAATCTTTCTCTTTGGTTTTATTTACATAGGTATAAGTACTGGTAGATTTAAAATCATGTAAATTACCATTACAAACCAAATCAAATTGACCTGTAATAGTCCAACCTTTAAATTCTTTTTCTACTCTCTTTTCAAAGAATAAATTATATTTATCAGGACTTGGATTCTCAGGATTAACACAAATTTTAGCTATCTTTTCAGGTGAAATACCTAGATTAAGTAATCCATTCTCTCTTAATCCTTTATTTTCCCATGTATCTTGAATGCTCTTATGTAGAGCAGTACCTATTTGAGATTTAAGTAATGTACTTATATCTACCTGTTCTACATAATCATCACTATTCATACAACGATAGCCTAATACCTGTTGCTGAGTACTTCTTAACAGTGTAGTAGCAGATATACATTTACCCTGTTTCTTACCACTGTAAGAATTACTAGCAAGCCAAGTAGCAATAATATTATCTATACCTAAATCATTTGTTATTCTTCTCATTCAACAATACCTCTACAATTTCATCTTTAGAAGCTCCATTAGGTATATCAATACCATGAGCCCATGTAGGATAGAATACTTCCAAGTCTCCACCTAATTTAACTTTATCATGAGCTATAATTGGGTCTTCCTGCCATTCCATAGCTTTAATTAATA
>JAFPMR010000009.1 GCA_017411235.1 Bacilli bacterium
GATAAAATCTATAATGTTGGTGGATACTGGTATTACGAAGGAAAAAATAATGTTCAAGTAAAAACAGAAGAATATGGTGAAGTATCATATGACTTCTGGAAAGTTCCATATCATAATATCGACTTCAAAACATTACATGAGGTTAAATAATGAAAAGAATATTTAAAGTACTTCTTTTATTACTAACAGTAACATTATGTATTGCTTGTAAAAAAGAAGAAAAAATAGAACCATTCGATTTAAAAGAAGAATACTATCAAGAGAGTAAACAAATAGAATTAGACTTAGATGGTTTAAATAAACTAATCGAAGATAAAGAATCATTTGGTGTATTCGTATACTTACCTGGATGTACATCATGTGCAGCTTTCAGTGAAGTATTAAGTGAATTCCAAAAAGATAACACACTTACTTTCTACAAAACAGAAATAAAATATGCTAAAGAAACAGATATTGGTAACAAAATAAAATATGCTCCATCATTTGTCATCTTTAAAGAAGGCAAGATAGTAGCATACTTAGATGCTGAATCTGATAAAGATAAAGCTATTTATGATGAAGTAGAAAACTATAAAGAATGGTTAACTAAATATATCAATTTAAAATAAGTTCATTGAACTTATTTTTTTATAGTATAATATGCTTAACAGGTGGTTATATGAAAATTGATAAAATAATACAAGAATATAATATGAATCTATGTTTAAGAGATTCACTTCCTACATGTGATGCAGAAATCCAAGAACTAGAAGAAGATGAAAATGTTAAAAAATATATCAGATTAACAGAACATCGAAAAAAGTATCAACATCTAAGAAAACAAACAGATGCTGATATCTTAGATGACGTTATAAAAAACGATAATGAAGTAATAGATGAAGATGTTTACTTTTGTTATGGTAAAAACTTTATAGGTCATCCAAGACTAGCTGGTGGTTTTTACATAGAACAACACACTAGAGGATCAATTAGAAGATTAAGTGGTTTTGTTGCAGCTAAATACCGTAACTTAGCAAAACCAGATGAAATAATAATAATGCCAAGATCAGAAACAACAGCTTTTGAAGAAAATCATCAAACAATTCAAGCAACAACTGCAGTACCAGAAGAAGAATATTATGAATTAAGAAGACATATGTATGAAGAAGCAATAGATAGACATATAAATGGAACAAAGAAATTAATAAAGGAGCCACAAAATGACTAACGAAGAACTATTAAGATGTATAAGAGATCGTCACTCAGTAAGAGATTATATAGAAAGAGATATTGATTTAGATGACTTAGCAATTCTAAATCCAGAGATAGAAAAAATTAATAAAGAAAATGATTTACATTTTCAATTGGTAGCTAATTCACCAGAAACATTTTCAAAGTTTATTTTACCTTATGGTAAATTAAACGCTTATCACTATATTGCTTTAGTAGGTAAAAAATGTGATAACTTAGAAGAAAAAATAGGTTACTTTGGCGAAAAACTAGTAATTCTAGCCAACTCTTGTAGTTTAGATACTTGTTGGGTAGGAGGAACATACTCTAAAAGAAATACTAAAGTAAAAATCGAAAAAGATGAAAAACTAGTAGGTATCATAGCAATTGGTTATGGTGTCAACCATGGTCATCCTCATAAGAGCAAAACACTTACTGATGTAACAACTACTTTAGAAAATACACCTGAATGGTTCATCAAAGGAGTAGAATCTGCTTTACTAGCACCTACTGCTATTAATCAACAAAAATTTAAATTTACTTTTAATAATGATGGTAGCGTTACTGCTACAGCAGGAGTAGGTCCATACGTAAAAGTAGATCTAGGTATCGTAAAATACCACTTCGAAGTAGGAGCAAATCAAAAAATAGAATGGAGATAATCATCTCCTTTTTTAATGCCTAAATTTGGTGAAATTAGAGATATTTGGTATAATTAAAGTACTTAGTGGGGTGATAATATGAAAAGAGCTTTAAAAAGATTTCTACTAGTATTTTTGGGCTGGTTATTACAAATCATCTTATCATTTTCTTTATTAGCATATTTAGGTAATCACTATGCGATTATCGAATTTGCCTATGCTCTTTTATCAATTATTATCACTTTAAATATCGTAAAGAATTCTCGTAACTATGAAATAGATATGTTATGGTTAATAATCATTCCTATGTATCCAATTTTAGGTGCTATTTTATACCTAACATTAAGAAGTAATAAACATCGTGCACCAATTATTAAAAGAATTCAAAAGAACTTCAAATTAGCAGAAAAGTATTATATTCAAGATGAAAAAGTAAAAAAAGATATCGAAAAAGATAATCATAGTCAAATAAAATACTTAATGAATATAGCTAAATTTCCTGCTTATACTCATAACAAAGTTAAATACTATTCATTAGGTGATGATGTTTATGACACATTACTTAAAGAATTAAATAAAGCAGAAAAATACATCTTCTTAGAGTACTTCATTATCGGTGAAGGAGAAAAATGGGATGGAATTCTTTCTATCTTAAAAGAAAAAGCAAGACAAGGTCTTGATGTTAGAGTAATCTATGACGACTTTGGTTCAATGAAATACTTACCAGATGATTATAGAAGTGAATTAGAACTATATGATATAAAATGTGTAGTCTTTAATAAACTTCATCCATTATCTAGTTTAATAATGAACAATAGAGATCATCGTAAAATACTAGTAATCGATGGTCACACAGCATTCTCTGGTGGCATAAACTTATCAGATGAATACTTCAATACTAAAGAAGTATTTGGTCATTGGAAAGATAATGCCTTCATGGTAAAAGGAGAAGCTGTTTGGAGTTATACAGTAATGTTCTTAACTATGTGGAATTCATATCGTAAAGAAGATAAAGATTATAATATCTTTAAATATAACTTTACTGATAAACCTAAAAAAGATGGTTACATAATTCCTTATACAGATTCACCACTAGATTCAGAAACAATAGGTGAAAACGTTTACTTAAATATGATCAACCAATCTAAAAAATATCTATATATAACAACACCTTATCTAGTAATAGATAAAGAAATGGAACATGCTCTAATCTTAGCAGCCAAAAGAGGTGTTGATGTAAGAATAATTACACCAGGTATACCAGATAAAAAAACAGTATATACTGTAACTAAATCATACTTTTTACCATTAATAGAAAATGGTGTAAGTATCTATACCTATAAACCTGGATTTATTCATTCTAAAGTATTTGTATGTGATGACCATGTATGTACAGTAGGTACAGTTAACATGGACTTTAGATCATTCTATCATCACTTTGAATGTGGCTTATTTATGCAAGATAACTCAACAATAAAAGATGTTAAAAAAGATATTTTAGATACTTTAGAAAAATGCCATAAAGTAACAAAAAAGGAAGCCACACCAAATTTATTTAAATCATTCTGGCAAGCATTATTAAGATTAATAGCGCCATTATTATAAAACAAGGTTTACACCTTGTTTTTATTTTATTTACTTTATCTAACTAAAATGGTATCATAAAATGGCATTTATGGAAGTGACAATCATGATATTAGATAAAGTTAATTATCCAAAAGATATAAAGAAGCTAACCAAAAAAGAAAAGATTGAATTATCAAAAGAAATAAGAGATATGATTATCGATACTGTATCTAATACAGGAGGACACTTAGCTTCAAATCTAGGCGTAGTAGAACTAACTATAGCTTTATTTTCATGCTTTGATTTACCAAAAGATAAAATAGTATGGGACGTTGGTCATCAAACTTATATTCATAAAATATTAACAGGTAGAAAAGATAGATTTAATACCTTAAGACAAATGGGTGGTATAGCAGGATTCCCTAGAACATCTGAATCTCCTTATGATTCATTTGATACAGGTCATTCTAGTACATCAATTTCAGCAGCTTTAGGTATGGCAAGAGCAAGAGATATTCTTCATAAAGATAATAAAGTAATTGCTGTTATAGGTGATGGAGCTTTAACTGGTGGTATGGCTATGGAAGCTCTAAATGACGCCGGTATTTCTAAAACTAACTTAATAGTTATCTTAAATGATAATGAAATGAGTATCTCTAAAAATACTGGAGGTTTATCTCAATTCTTATCTAAACTAAGAACAGGTAAAGGATATATCAAGAAAAGAAAATTCTTAAAGAAATTTGTTACTCATATACCTTTAATTGGTAAATTTTTATACAAAGTAATTAGTAGATTATTAAGAAGTATTAAATCATTATTTATTAAAAACATGTACTTTGAAGATATTGGTTTCAAATATCTAGGTCCAATAGATGGACATTCTATAGAAGACTTAGAAGAGATTCTAAATAGAGCAAAACATTTAGAAGGACCAGTATTAATTCATATCGTAACAGTAAAAGGAAAAGGATATAAACCAGCTGAAGAAAAACCAAATAAATTCCATTCAGTAGGAGCCTTTAATATTGAAGACGGATCTCCTAAAAAGGAAAAGAAAAAAGACTATTCAGCAGCTATGGGTGAAGCCTTAGTAAAACTAGCTAAAAAAGATAAGCATATCGTTGCTATTACAGCAGCCATGGAAGAAGGAACAGGTTTATCCGAGTTTGCTTCTAAATATCCAGATCGTTTCTTCGATGTTGAAATAGCAGAACAACATGGACTTACCTTAGCAGCAGGAATGGCCGCAGCAGGATTAAAACCAGTAGTTCCAATTTATTCATCATTTCTACAAAGAGGATTCGATCAAGTAATTCATGATATTTGTATGCAAAAACTACCAGTAACAATTTGTGTTGATAGAGCAGGCTGTGTAGGTAATGACGGTGAAACTCATAATGGTTTATTTGATTTATCATATCTAAGTACCATACCTAATATGAATGTTATGGCACCAAAGAATTATGAAGAATTAGATAAAATGTTAGAATTTGCTATTACTAGTGGAAAACCAATGGCTATCCGTTATCCAAGAGGAACAGAAGATGAATATCAATTCTCTAAATCTAAAAAGATTGAACTAGGTAAAGGTGAATTACTAAGAGAAGGAAAACACCTAACAATAGTTGCTATTGGAAAAATGGTACCATATGCTATGCATGTAGCAGACAAATTACATCAAGATAAAATAGAAGCAGAAGTAATTAATGCTCGTTTTATAAAACCATTAGATATTAAATTAATAGAAAAATCATTAGAAAAAACTAAATGGTTAGTTACAATTGAAGATAATAATATCAAAGATGGTTTAGGTGAAACAATAAAAGCTAATCTATCTAAACCATATAAAACAAATATCTTTGCTTATCCAGATGAATTCATTAAACATGGTTCAATTCCAGATATTGAAAAGAAATATGGTTTAGATGTCGATTCAATTTATAAAAAAATAAAAGAAGATAAATAATATCTTCTTTTTTGTTGTATACTTATAATAGGTGATACGATGAAAAAAGAATTAAAAAGGTATGCAGTCCTAGCATCAGGCAATGGAACAACATTACAAGCTATAATAGATGCTATAAAAAAGAAAAAACTAGATGCTGAAATCAAAATAGTTATTTCTAATACTAGTGAAGCATATGCTTTAACTAGAGCAAAAGAAGCAGGAATAAAAACCTATGTCTTAAAAGATTACAAAGACGATCAAGAACTATACCAAGTTCTAAAAGAAGCAGATATCGATTTAGTAATCTTAGCTGGTTATCTAAAACTAATACCAGTTAATGTAATTAAAGACTTTACTATCATTAATACTCATCCAGCACTACTACCTAGTAAATATGGTGGTAAAGGAATGTATGGTATGAATGTCCATCGTGCTATAGTAGAAAACCATGAAAAAGAAACAGGTGTCACTCTTCATTTTGTCAATGAAGAATATGACAAAGGAAAAATAATAGCTCAAACCAAAGTAAGAGTATATAAAACAGATACACCAGAAGATGTATCAAGAAAAGTCCAAAAAAAAGAAAAAATTCAACTAATAAATTCATTAATAGACTTTTCAAATGGAAATATTGATGTATAATTAAACAAGTGAGTTTTAACTCACACATACTAGTTAACCTACACATCCTAGTATAAAAAAGGGAAGGAGGATAATAATGCATAACGTTTTATTGATCTTAGTTAATATACTAGTAACATTCAGTCTAGTATTATTAATTGAAAAAATCTTTAAAAAAGAAGGACTATATGTTTGGGCAGCAATTGCACTAATCATGGCTAACATCTTAGAATGCCAAACAGTAGGTTTATTCCATGGCTTTACTGCTACTTGTGGAAATGTTCTATTTGCATCTGTCTTCTTAGCTACTGATATTATGAATGAAAAATATGGTGCTGAATACAGTAAAAAAGCAATTAGATTAGCAGTATTTGCTATGATAGCATTCACAGTTATCATGCAACTTGGTTTATTATTTAAACCAGATGCAACAGATATGGCTCATGGTGCAATGAAAGACCTATTTAGTCTTAACTTAAGAATAACTATCTCAAGTATTATTATGTTTTATATAAGTAATAACTTAGATATCTTCTTATTTGAAAAGATCAAACAAAAACTACCTAATAAGTTATGGGTTAGAAACAATGTTGCAACTATCGTATCTAATGTTTTAGAAAACTATTTCTTTATTTTCTTTGCATTTGTAGGAATCTTCGATATACCAACAATGTTAAATATTGCAACAACTATTTCAGTAATTGAAATAATAATAGCAATCTGCGATACACCATTTATTTATTTGGCAAAGAAGTTGAAATAAACTTAAAAGTATAATATAATTAAAACATGAAAAAAGGAACACTCAATTGCCTAAGTTGAGTGCCACCTTATGTGTATAGGCACCTAACTAGATTTAGTTAGGTGCTCATTTTATTTTAGTATTACGAAAAGTAATGCTATAAGTAAAAGAATGATAGTAAGTAAAGATAAGATTAGAAAATCCTTCTTACTCATATGCATCACCTCCATTCTTGATGGAGGTAGCACCCAACTATTGAATGTTCCTTGTTGTATATTATAGCAAACAAATGTACTATAAACAATAAAAAATCTAGATAAATTCTAGTTTTTTTATGTTATAATTTTTAAGAGGGTGGTATTATGAATTTAGATAAAATACTTACTAGTGATGAAGTAGTATCATCCATTGAAGATAACTTAGAATCTATCTTAGAATTAATTCCCGAATTAAGAAATGAGATAGATTTTCCACATAATCATCCACATCATCATTTAGATGTTTGGCAACATACCTTACTAGCTTTATTCTATTCCAAAAATGATCTTCAAACTAGAATGGCTTTATTATTACATGACATAGGAAAACCATTCTGTTTCCAAGATGAAGAAGTAAGACATTTCCATGGTCATGCTGATGTCTCAGCTATTATGGCTAAACAAATCTTAGAAAGACTTGGTTACGATTATGATTTTATCAAAAGAGTAGTATATCTAATAAAAATGCATGATACAGAAATAACTAAGGAAGAAATTGAATACGATCCAGAATTAATGATCAAAAGATTACATGTTCAAGAATGTGATTCCAAAGCACATCATCCTGATTATCAAGCAAAAAGATTAGCATACGTAGAAGAAATAAAAAAACTAATTAAAGAGGTAACTATGGATAAGAAAAAGATTAGAGAACAATATAAAGCTATAAGAAAAAATCTTCCTGATAAAGACAAAAAATCAGAAGCAATCTTTAACGCTTTAATAAATGATCCAGTCTTCCAAGAAGCACAAGTAATAGCATTATACAATAGTACTAAAGATGAAGTAGATACTCATAAATTAATTGAATACTTAAAAGAACAAGGTAAAACAGTATGTCTTCCAAGAGTAATGAGTTATGATCTAATCTTCTTTGGTATCAATGATAAAACTAGATATCAAACATCTAAATTTGGTATAACTGAACCAACAAATGGTTTAGTATATGCACCAGAAAAAATAGATTTAGTAATTGTACCTGGTATTGCATTTGATAAAGAAGGTAACAGAATTGGTTATGGCGGTGGCTACTATGACAGGTATTTAGAATGGTCAAAACTACCAAGTATAGCAATTTGTTTCCAAGAACAAATATTAGATGAACCTATTCCAACTGAAGAATATGATATGAAAGTAGATATAATTCAAACAGATAAGGAGAGATATTATGGAACTAAAGGAATTCAAATGCGTAAGCAAAAACAATGATTTAGATAAATACTTAGAGTTTTATAATGATGTTCGAAATAATATGGAACATCCTGAATGGTTAGGAACATTTACTAAAGAAGAACTAGAAGAATTATTATCTATTGGTGGTAAACTATTTACCTACTATGATAATGATGTAATAGCATGTTCTTATTTCTATTTACCGTGTTCTAATAAATCATTACAAAAACATGGTATAGAATATGATGAATCAATAGTTGGTTCATGTGGACCAATTATGGTAAATCCTAAATACATTGGTAATGGCTTACAAAGTCAAATGATTAAAGAACTAGAAGAGTATTGTAAATCAATAAATAAAAAATACTGTTATACAAGAATTCATCCAGATAATAAATATTGCATAAACAATTTTATAAAAAACAATTATGAATTTTTACAAACATATACTTCTCCTAAAGATGGCGAAGTAAGAAACGATTATTTAAAACCATTGACTTAAAGTTAACTTTAACTGTTAAAATATAAGAGAAAGAAGGTAAAAAATGAAAAAAATATTAATTTTATTATTCGTTTCTCTTTTTTTAATTGCAGGATGCGGCAAAAAAGAAGAAACAAAAAAAGAAACAACAAAGAATGAAGAACAAAATGTTATAAAGGAAGATGCTAAATCTTTAGTATTATATTTCTCAGTAACAAACAATACAGAAGGTATAGCTAAATTAATCAGTGAAGAAACAAACTCTGATTTAATAGAAATAATACCCAAAGAAAAATATACTGATGAAGATATTAATTATAACAATGATAATAGTAGAGCTAATAAAGAACAAAACGATTCTAAAGCAAGACCTGAAATGGAGAATAAATTAGATCTAGAAAAATACGATACAATCTACTTAGGATATCCTATCTGGTGGGGTACTGTACCAAGAATCATCTATACATTATTAGATAACTATGATTTAACAAATAAAAACATTATTTTATTCTGTACATCAGGATCATCTGGTATCGAAAAAAGTGTTAACGATCTAAAAGCATACAATGATCAACTAAATATACTAGCTTCTAAAAGATTTGATGCTAATGCATCAAA
>JAFPMR010000096.1 GCA_017411235.1 Bacilli bacterium
CAGCTAGAATATTAAGTAATTGGCATAATTAGGAGGGAAATTATATATGTGGATAGATGTACAAGGTTATAGAAATATGCAAGTATTTCCTATAGATATATTAGAAGATAATAATGTATCTATGAGTGCCAAAGGATTTTATTTGAGTTTATATTATCTTACTAATAGTAAATATGCTAATAAAATTTGTAGTTTAGATGATATTGCTGCTTTTACAAATAATTCAAAAGATGACCTTGTTAGCTATTATAATGAATTAATTGATAAAGGATATATTAAGCAAACAAAGAATAAAACTACACTATTAAAGAAGTCAAATAAAAAAGAATTAACTGAAGAAGAAAAAACACAGGCACAAGAAATGGTAAATGTAGAAAAACCAAAGCCTTTAAATAAATATGAAAAAGTTACATATATTATAGATAATGAATTTGAATTACCACTAAATGTAAAAGCAAAATTAAAAGAATATTATACAGCTTGGTTAAATGGTACAGGTAATTTTGCTAATCAAGAATTACACGCATATATAGTAAGAAGTGGTATTGGTAGTTTAGTTGAAATGCACTTAACTGAAGATGAAATGATTGATAGTATTACACATTCACTTCATACTCAATCAAGATATTTTTATCCACCTAAAAAGACAAAGGGAACAAATAGTGTAGAAACAACTACCGTAGTTAGTAATAGTTATACTCCAGAAGAATTACAGCAACTTAAAGAAAAAATGAATACAGGAGAACGATTCTAAATGAAAGAAAAAAATCAAGATTGTATTTATAAAGATATATGTACTACAGAATGTACTTTTAATTGTTTAAGATTTTTACAAATGGATAGATTATTAGAATTAAGTAATATTCCTAAAATCTATAAACAAAGAAAAACAATAGCACCTATTGATGTAGATATTGAAAAATATAGACAACTTAAAGAAATTAAAGATAATATAAATCAATTTGTTGCTAATGGAAAACAATTATATATATGTAGTAAATGTACTGGAAATGGAAAAACACTTTGGTCTATTAGACTAATGTTATCTTATTTTGATAAAAATTGGTATAATAGTTATGATATAACTAAAGGATTATTTGTTCATTGTCCTACATTACTTACTGATTTAAAAAAGTTTGGAAATGTACCTGAATATGTAAGTAGAATAGAAGATGCTGAATTAGTTATTTGGGATGATATATCATTTTCAGAAGCAACTCCTTATGAATATGAAAATCTATTAAGACTTATTGATTCAAGAATAAGTAATGGAAAAGCTAATATTTATACTAGTAATATTACAAAAGAAAGTGAACTTTCTAAAATGATTGGTACAAGATTAGCAAGTCGTATTTATAAAGGTGCAACAGTAGTTGAATTTTTTGGAAAAGATTTCCGTAATGATGGAGGGAACTTATGATACAGTTACAAGCATTAACTTATATTATTGAAAATAAAGATGAAGCACTTTTAACTACTTATGGAAAAGAATATTTTTCTGATTATGAAAATGTATATGAGTTTTTAATAAAACATTATAATAAATATAAGAATATTCCAGATATACATACAGTTGTTGGAGAGTTTACAGAATTTCCTGTTATAACTGTTACTGAATCTAAACAATTTATTGAAGATAAATTATATGAAGAATATGTACAAAGAAAAGGAAGTTCTATTATAAATGAAAGTAATTCTACTAAAAACAATTTATGGTTAAATAATCCTATTGAAGCACGAAATGTTGTAATACAACAATTAAGTGAATTACATCCACCACATAAAGATTATGGAGTAGATATTATTAAAGAAGCTAAAAAAAGATATGATTTATTATTAGATAAAAAAGCTAATATTGAAAAATATTTTATTAGTAGTGGATTAGAAGAATTAGATAAAATTATTGGTGGTTTTCAAAGAGGTGAAGATGTTATTGTTTTATTTGCAAGAACTAATAACTGTAAAACTTGGATTGCTGAAAAATTTATAACATCTGCTTGGGCTCAGAAAAATAATGTTGGTTTTTTATCTCCAGAAATGAGTGCTGAATCTATTGGATATAGATTTGATACTTTATTTGGTAACTTCAACAATAGAGCAATATTAGGTAAAGAATATGATGCAAATGATGTTGATTCTTTTGATATAGATAAATATAAATCATTTTTAACTAATTTACCTAATAATAATACAGTATTTAATGTTACTACTCCTAAAACTTGGGATAATTATGTAACAGTAAGTAAAATCCGTAATTGGATAATTGATTTAGACCTTAAAATGATAGTTATTGATGGACTTACATATCTTAAAAATGAAAGAGGTAATATAAAGCAAAATACTACTGATAGATTAACTGATATTATGGAAGATTTAATGTCATTAAGTGTAGAATTAAAAATTCCTATTATAGTTGTAGTACAAGCTAATAGAGAAGCAGCTAGAGATAAAGATGGAGAAGTTAATACAGATGCTCCTGAACTTGATACAATTAGAGGTTCAGATGGTATTTCACATAATGCTTCAAAAGTTATATCTTTAGTACATAGAAAAGATACTATAACTTTATATATAAATAAAAATCGTAATGATGTAGTAGGTCAAAAACTTATTTATAATTATAATATAAATCGAGGTATTTTTACATATATACCAAATCCAAAAGACGGTATTACTCCAATAGATGAAGTAGTAGCATCAGCAAATAATTCAAATGATGATGAAGAACCAGTTAATCTTTATGAGGATATTGAGGACTTTTAATTATGAATATCAATAATTTAGAAATAAATAGTGATATATATGAAATTCTTGATAAATTATTTATGGAATTACAAGGTACTAATTATTTTCAATTAGGTTATAAAGAAGCTGGAGAATATTTATTAGTACAATGTCCTTATCATAAGAATGGACAAGAACAACACCCATCGGCTCAATTTAGAAAGTCTGATGGGTTATTCTTGTGTCATAATTGTAAAGAATCACATCCTTTATATACTGTAATAAGTGATTGTTTACATACTAATGGAATACAATGGTTAAAAGATAATTTTAATACTACCGAAAATAAAAAACAAAGTAATATTAATAAAATTATTATAGATAATAA